>NZ_BTPW01000003.1:0-178026 GCF_036246185.1 Lactiplantibacillus paraxiangfangensis | reverse complement strand
ATTCAAATCTAGAAACACGTAAACCACAATGGTTTACGCATCTAAAAGACTGGTTTACTCAAGAACAGTTAATCTTAAAGGGCTTAGAACTGGATCCAATTTTTCAACATACTTACTTTACAGCGCATGCCTTAGTGGATGCGTTAAGAACCAGAGATTACCAACGTTTTATCGAAGCTTTAAGTAGAACTGACAAAGTCAGTTCACAGCTTGAAATAACCATGAAAACCTATCGTAAACATCTGTCTCTAATTAAGAACATGATGGCAAGTACCTACTCCAATGGTCCTTTAGAGGGCGTTAATCGAAAAATAAAGCAAATCAAACGGACGGCGTACGGGTACAAAAATTGGTCGCGTTTTTACACACGAATTCGGATTGAATTTACAATTCAGAACAAAAAAAGAAAACCAATTCGAAAATGAATTGGTTTCCTCATAAAGTTACTCATCAACAGCCGTTGACAAAGAGCCTTTATTTACTGTTAGTTTAGTCGTCTAAACGTGCAGTTAATTTCTTAGTTAATTCTTCGTAACCTGGTTTGCCAAGAAGCGCAAACATGTTGTTCTTGTAGGCTTCAACACCTGGTTGGTTGAATGGGTTGATCCCGTTCAAGTAACCAGAAATGGCAACAGCTGCTTCAAAGAAGTAGATCATGTAGCCAAGCGTGTAAGCGTCTTGTGAAGGAATGTTAACGACCATGTTAGGAACACCGCCATCAACGTGGGCCATAATAACCCCTTCGAAGGCCTTGGTGTTAACTTGGGCCATTGTCTTACCTTCAAGATACTTCAAGCCGTCAAGGTTTTCAGTTTCCTTAGGAACGTCAACGTCACTAGTGGCGTTTTCAACCTTAACAACAGTTTCCATCAAGTTACGACGACCTTCTTGGATGTATTGACCCAAGGAGTGTAAGTCAGTCGTAAAGTTAGCTGATGATGGGTAGATACCCTTTTGGTCTTTCCCTTCGGATTCGCCCATTAATTGCTTCCACCATTCTGAGAACATCGCCATATTTGGTTCGTAGTTTTCAAGAATTTCAGTGGTGTAACCCTTCCGGTATAAGATGTTCCGGAAAGCAGCGTATTGGTAAGCTTCGTTCTTGCTTAAGTCAGCATCAGAATATTCTGCGCGACCATCAGCAGCACCCTTCATTAATGAGTCGATGTCAGCACCGGAAACAGCGATTGGTAATAAACCAACTGGTGTTAAGACAGTGAAACGACCACCAACGTCATCAGGGATAACGAATGATTCGTAGCCTTCAGCATCGGCTTCTTGCTTCAACGCACCACGTTTGCGGTCAGTTGTTGCGTAGATCCGATCCTTGGCGCCTTCTTCACCATACTTGGCGATTAAGCGTTCCTTAAATACACGGAAAGCAATTGAAGGTTCAGTCGTGGTACCAGACTTCGAAATGATGTTAACAGAGAAGTCACGGTCACCAATCATGTGAATCAAATCGTTGACGTATGAAGATGAAATTGAGTTCCCAGCAAAGACAATTTGTGGGAATTTACGGTCTTCACGTGAAAGTGATGACCAGAAAGTTTCGTGTAAAAATTCAACGGCAGCGCGAGCACCTAGATATGAACCACCAATCCCGATTACGACTAAGACATCAGAATCGTTTTGAATCTTCTTTGCAGCGGATTTAATCCGAGCAAATTCTTCCTTATCATAGTCTACTGGTAAATCTAACCAGCCACGGAAATCTTTACCGGCGCCGGTACCTTCACGCAGCTCCTTGTCAGCAGCAGTGACCATAGCTTGCATTTCGCCAAGTTCGTTATCTTGAACAAACTTAGTTAAATTAGAGCTGTCAAATGAAATGTGTGCCATTTACTATTACCTCTTTCTATACGTATTTACAATTGATATTATACAATACGACCGAACCGAATGAAAAGCGCTTGCTCACTTTTTTCGTAAATTTTCGCAATTTATGTAAAAAATAAGTATTTTTATCATTAAAAAAGACACGAATAAGTCATCATATCCGCGTCAATTCAACTCTTTAGGTTTATCATATTTTTTTATAAATGTAAAAGTAAAAGTTTTACTATGCTTTCATAAGTGATAATGCAATCCCACCGATGATCACTAAGATCGACCCGATGACGACGTACACCATTTCACGCTTCGTTTTATGCTCACCGAGCAAGAAGATACTCCCGAAGGTTGAAATAACGATTCCCATTTGTGACAGGGAGTACGCGATTGCTTGACCAATTTGAGCCATTGCCATGAACATGAACAAGTTACCGACACCCCAGACTAATCCAGTCACGATGTTGCGATAAGTCGCACTTTCTTTCCATGGTTGGTCTTTGAACGACCAGATCAAGGCCCCAATCAGCATCCCAATCGCTTGTGGCATCACAACGGCTTGTGCGTTGACGTTTCCATAGTGGACCACGATGGTATAGCCAGCGTACCCGATCGTGGACAGAATCAACGCCCGGATACCGACACCCCAGTTTTCACTTCTACTGCGGTTAGGGTCACTACGGTCCGTTAACGATGTCAGGACAGCTCCGGCGATTAACACAATCACTGAAATTGAGCCGATCCAGTACATGTTGCCCTTCCATTCATTGAAGAGCAACACACCAGCCAAAGCGTTGGCCACTAATTGCATCCCCGTTGAAATCGGAGTCGTTCGTGAAATCCCAATCGCCTTCATAGACGTAAATTGTTGTCCCTGACCCACGCTCCAGAATAGCCCAGAAATAATCCCGGTTACCCATACTGCGGTTGTCAAAGTTGGTTGTTCAAAAATCCAAAGGAGCAGACCAAAGACCAAGGCCCCCATCGTCATCCCAAGGGTCTGTTGCCGTGCAGAACCGCCCAAACGACCACTAATCAGGCCGATACTACCCCACGCAATTGCAGGAATCAGTGCAATTAGAATTCCCATTACTAATAATCCTCATTTCTATTTTTTCTCTCAATGCCTAACGACAAAAAATAATTCTAACAGTAAAGTAACCGTTTTACCAGTCATAATCAGCATTGCGTGGTTAAATATAATTATTTTTATATTTTCATGAATTCGCTTACTTATTGATAGGGACCGTTTTCAATTAATGAAAACGGTCCCTAAAATCAGCGTTAAATTTTTTTTATTTTGCTTGTTTATTTAAACGAAAACGACCTAGTTATCAAACGTTAGAACTAATACTTTCAAGTAATTACTTGCTAAGTAGGCTTTACGAGTGACAAAGTCTGCTGGCAAGCGGAACGTTTCACTGACCGTGTAAGTCCGGTCACTATCGTCAAACGCAGCGCTGACCGCTTCTTGGAATTTCTTCATTGAGAAGTTGTTGGCCGTTGTTGCGACGATCATTTGACCATCACGCCGAACTGCTGGGAGCGCATTTTCCAAAAGAGCCGTTAAGTCGTTGGCCACTTGGAACTTTTGCTTCTTGACCCGGGCAAAGGTTGGGGCCGTTACGACCACAACGTCATAGCTCAAGCGGTGCTTAGCAGCGTAATCTAAGTAGCTGTTCACGTCAATGGCCCGAATTTCTTGCTTGTCCGGGTCAATGTTGTTGACGGCTAACTGATCAGCCGTTGCGGCGGCACCCTTTTTATTTGTTTCAATCGAAATCGTTTTGGCAGCGCCAGCAACCGCGGCAGCAGCTGTAATCCCGTTTTCTTGACTGAAGAGGTTTAAGACCGTCTTCCCTTGTAATTCAGCACCAGCCATCCACTGACGAATTGGGCGCATGTCCAACAATAAGCCTGTCGTTAACTCGTCTTGCAAATGAACGGGGTAAGTCACGTCCCCTTCCGTTACTAATAATGGTTCGGGGGCAGCATCACCAGTCACTAACTGACTCTTAAGGTTAGCTTCACCCACGTTGAACCGTAACTTTGCGTAGATTCCCTTGAATTGGTGATCCGTAGCCGTTTCAAACGCGGCGTATAACATCTCGCGTTGTTGGTAAATCCCTTGGGCATACCAAGTGAAGACGTAATAGTCTTGATAACGGTCAATCGTGACACCACCAAGGCCATCACCATCAGCGTTGAAGACCCGTTGTGGCAAGTTAGGATCAAAATTGGTCGACCGCCGAACAAGGGCCTGTTTGAATAACTTCCGGAAATAATCCGTTGTTGGCGTTTCGCTTTCGTCGCGGCTCAGCACCCAGCCAAGTTGGCGACGGTGCTGAGCAACCAACGCGTAACCCATAAATTGTGAGCTCGCCATCAGCGCTACGAACGAGCCGTCCGTTAATTTCATACTTGGATCTTTTAAGTCATCTTCTACTAATAACGGGTAGCCGTCTTTGACTTTCCGTTGGGAATTACCTGTAATTTGTACTCTTTGCATTTTTTTCTCCTATTCGTTCTAAAACTTATCTAAAAAAGCGATAAATCGCTGTCTACAGCCACGTTAAGCGTACCATACTTGCCCCGGTATCGCTACGGAAACCCGGCCAAAACAAGTCACGGGCTACTAACCAGCAACCATCGCCGTTAGTAACCCGCTCATTGATTTGCAGGCTAATCCGCGTACGGACGCCCCCGCGTGTTAATTTTCACAAATCTTACTTGTCACACTTATAATTAGTAATTGGTCTAGTCCTCAACGATTGGTTTATCAAAACCACTATCAGGGAAGGTAATCGTAAAGCAAGTCCCCTCACCGGCGACACTGTCGACCTTGATCGTACCACCATGTTGTTGAACCAATTGATGGGAAATAGCTAAGCCCAAGCCGGATTCGCCATACTTCGTATTTTTACGTGACGCATCCGCTTTATAGTAGCGTTCCCAAATATTTTTCACTTGTTCGGGGGTCATGCCGATACCGTGGTCCTGGACGGCAATTTCAACCGCATGTTCCGTACGGCGCGCCGTCACTTCAATCACGTTGTCTTGTGAGAACTGAATGGCGTTTTGCATAATGTTGAATAACACTTGCACGAACCGGTCGTAGTCGGCCCATACCGGTAATTCTTCCGGCACTGTCAGCTTAAACTGGTCCTCGGCCGCAGCGGCCTTCTTATCCAATTGCTCAACTAAGTTATGCAACACGGTACTTCCGTCAAAGTTCTTTTTATTCAACGCAATTTGTCCGGTCCGAATCTTTTCGTAGTCTAAGTTCTCATTGACTAGTCGAATCAATCGTTTTGTTTCATTTTGCATCAGTTCAATCGAATGAGCCTTATCCTCTTCAGGAATGGCGTCGTACGCTAAGCCTTCTAGGATCCCATTAATCGTCGTTAACGGTGTCCGCATTTCATGCGCAGCGTCGGCCATAAACTCACGCCGCCGTTTTTCTTGACGCTTGATTTCTTCATTGGAAGCCCGTAAAGAACTCACCATGCCGTTGAAGTCATCGGCCAAATCATCGATTTCATCCTTGTGATTGCTTTCAACGTGAATGTCAAAGTCACCACTGGCAACGGAATGCGTGGCGTGCCGCAAGCGGTTGATTCGTCGGACTGAATACCGAGCTAAAATATAGCTGAGTAGCAACGCCGCGACGCCGGAAACGAGCAATGCAATGAACAAGTTATTTTCAATTTGTTGTTCATTGGCCTGCAAGGTCTGTTCAAACGAGCCAATCGAAATGGCCCCAACAAACTTGCGGACACCGTCATTTTTATAAAATAACGGCACCAAGACGTCGATGGTCCGTAGCGCTGGTGTGTTTACGGGACGATCATGGCGTCGTGATCGGAAAGTCACGTGTGGTGATTGCGTGATGGTTTTGTTTTGCTTGAGTTTTTTCCAATCGCCAGCTGAAATGTGCGGATCATAGATCGACCCACCCGGCGCACCAGCATCACCGATGACCGTACTATTTGGATAAACGACCTTTTTGTTCGCGTCATACACGGAAAAATGAATGTGTTGATCGCGTAAGATCACCGTACCATCGTTTAAGAATTGTTGGTTAAATCCAACGACCTGATGCGTCTTGGTATTATACCGAATGGCTTCTTTTTCAATACTTGCGGCGTATTGTTGCAGTTGTTGCCACGAGTTTTGATAAATCATCGTCTTGGTCGTGCGAATAAACGCAAATCCCAGAACCACGACAACCGTAATAATAACGGCAAAAAAAGACAGCATTTGCTGATAAATCAATTTCATTAATCAGTCACTCCACTATCATCAAACTTGTAACCGACCCCCCACACGGTCTGGATAATCTGGGGGCCAGCCTTTTCAATCTTTTGACGGAGTTTCTTAATGTGCGCGTCCACCGTCCGCTCGTCACCATAGTATTCATAATCCCAAACAAGTTGCAGTAGCTGTTCCCGTGAGAACACTTGCCGTGGCTTCTGAGCTAACGTCTTCAGTAGATCAAACTCTTTTGGCGTTAAGTCTTGAATCTGCTTATCAGCCAAGTAGGCCTCACGTGTCTTCGTGTTGAGCTTAAAGTGATCCGTCTGGACATCAAAATCACTGGCCGCGTCACTAGGTTGTTCTTCCGGTGCCACCTTGCTAAGGTCGGCCCGACGGTGAAGTGCTTTGATTCTCGCGATTAACGTAATGGGTGAAAACGGCTTCGTGACGTAATCGTCAGCGCCCATTTCTAATCCCAGCACTTGGTCACTTTCTGAGTCTCTGGCCGTCAACATGATAATTGGTACGGTTGGTGAAACTTTGCGAATTTCTGCACTAACTTGCATCCCGTCTTTGCCCGGTAAATTCAAGTCCAGGGTGACCATGTCCCAGCCAGTCACATCCGTATTAAACATCTCAACGGCCTCGTTGCCATCGTAGGCAAAGTGCGCATCCCATTTTTCCTTCTTAAAAAACATCGCCATCATTTCTGAAACAGATTTATTATCTTCAATCATTAATAACTTCATTAACTGATTCCTCCAAGTCACTCGCTTATATTGATAAGCACGTTGGACGTCTTCGATAAGTTGCGTCCCGAACCTACTTATTATCATACCCCACTTCGGGCTAGTATTCAGGATAAGTATAACAACAAATTACTAACAAACCGTGCTAGATTTGTGAAAGAAGTGTGTATGCTTGGGCTCGCTGTCCGTGCTTTCCAGAATTGGTTCACTAATATAGTAGAAAACGGCCTTTCAAGGTGTCATCAAAAAAATCGTTTATCTCTAAAGAAAACACTTCTCAAGCCTAAATGCCTGAGAAGTGTTTTCAATCATGGGCAGATACCCTAACTAATTTTTAAATGAATGGATTGGTGCCGGAATGTGGCCCCCGCGTTTAATGAATTCTGCCGGTTGACTTGTGTTCACCCGCATCACCGGCGCGCGGCCGAATAGCCCCCCGAACACCACTTCGTCCCCAACGGTTTTACCCGTTGCCGGAATCACGCGGACGGCCGTGGTCTTGTTATTGATCATCCCAATCGCAGCTTCATCGGCAATCATGCCACTGATACTAGCAGCGCTCGTATCGCCGGGAACCGCGATCATGTCTAACCCAACCGAGCAAACCGCCGTCATGGCTTCTAATTTTTCAATGCTCAACCGGCCCGCACTAACGGCCCGAATCATCTCAGCGTCTTCTGATACGGGAATGAAGGCACCGGACAAGCCCCCAACGTGTTCACACGCCATGACGCCGCCCTTTTTGACCGCATCATTTAGCAACGCTAACGCAGCGGTCGTTCCCGGTGCACCGACACTCTCTAACCCAATCTCTTCTAAGATTTCCGCAACCGAATCGCCCTCGTTAGGTGTTGGGGCTAAAGAAAGGTCCACGATACCAAATGGGACGTGCAGTCGCTGAGCAGCAATCGTTCCGACAAATTGGCCCATCCGCGTCACCTTGAAAGCCGTCTTTTTAATCTGTTCAGAAACCACGTCAATCGACGCGCCCCGAACTTGCTCCAACGCCCGCTTAACGACGCCAGGACCACTGATACCGACGTTGATGACCCGGTCCGCTTCACCGACACCGTGAAAGGCCCCCGCCATAAACGGGTTATCATCCACCGCGTTAGCAAAAACGACGAGACTCATACAGTTCACTGGGTCGTCGGCCGCAATTTGCTTAATAATCCGCCCCATCTCGCCGACTGCGTCCAGGTTAATTCCGGCACGCGTCGAGCCGACATTGACCGAGCTACAAACCCGACTCGTTTCTGCCAACGCTTGCGGGATCGATGCAATCAGCTTACGGTCGCCACTCTGATAACCCTTCTGCACAAGCGCAGAAAAACCACCAATCAAATCGACACCTAACGCACGCGCAGCCTTTTCCATGGTTACCGCATAGGCCACGTAATTATCATCCCCACTCGCCGCGGCAACAAGGGCAATCGGGGTCACGGCGATCCGCTTATTGATGATTGGAATCCCATATTCAGTTTGAATCTGATCGGCAACTTTAACTAAATCCTTCGCACTAGTCGTAATCTTGTCGTAGATTTTTTGCCGGGCAGTCGCACCGTCACTATCGATGCAGTCAAATAGCGAAATTCCCATCGTAATCGTCCGAATATCTAAATTTTCTTCGGCAACCATTTGAATCGTTTCTAAAATTGATTGACTTTCCATACGGACCCCCTACAATTTCTGAATGGCGTCAAAGACGGCTTGGCGTTGAATCCGGATCGTCAACCCAGTTTCGTTTTCTAACCGTCCCAAAGCACCTTGCGCATCAGCGAAACTCAGTTGCTGGTCATCCCATTCGCCAGACAACATCATTGTAAAATTATGATCCATCAACGTTTGTGACATATCTACAATGTTAATCTTCAGTTCTGCCAACTGATTTGCAACTTTAGCAACGATACCTACTTGGTCCTGTCCCACTACCGTAATAATTGCTTTCATGCCGATACCTCCAGATTTTTGCTGTGCTGGTCTTGATGTCCATATAATAGCATGAGTTTACTGAAAACGCATCCGTTACCCTACCCTAAGCCTTCATGAGAATAATAAGAGATTACTCAGAAACGTAGGGTCGCCCCCCAAACTTTGTTATAATGAAAAACGCTTGTTAATTTTCAGAAACGAAAGGGTGGCAGTATTGACGCAACAACATCATTTACGGGGCGTTATTCTAGCGAGTATCGCCTGTATTCTTTGGGGCATCTCAGGGGTCGCTGCGAGTACCCTCTTCATCAGCAACCCGCGTTTAACGGCCATTTGGTTAACGGAAGTTCGGATGATCAGTGCTGGCCTTATTTTACTTATCTGGGGACAGTTGGCGGGAAAACACCCGGTAGCCATTTGGAAACAGCCCCGTACAGCTTGGCAGGTCGTTAGCTACGGCTTACTGGGACTTATCCCAGTGCAATGGTGCTACTTCGAGGCCGTTCGGGTTGGTAATGCCCCGATTGCAACCATTATTCAATTCTTGGGACCATTCATTATTACGTTTTACTTTCTATTTTTTAAACACGTTATTCCTAAACGGATTGAAGTCGTCGGCATGGTTATGGCCTTCGTTGGCACGCTACTCATTGTCACGCACGGTCACCTTAATAGCTTAGCCATCTCACCAGTGATTCTATTTTGGGGTGGTCTGTCAGCCATCGGGGTCGCAACTAACACCTTGATTCCACGGTCAATCTTGCCAAAATTTGGCGCCCTTTCTGTGACTGGCTGGGGGTTACTGGTTGCCGGATTGTTCTTAACGCTATTTCAACCGATGTGGCGCGTTCACTTAACCGTCAATGCGTTTCAAATTGCGCTACTCATGGTGATCATTATTTTCGGTACCGTGGTGCCCTTTTTGATGTTTGCGCACAGTTTGAGCTATATTTTGCCAACAACGGCTAGTTTACTAGACGCTTTTGAACCATTGGCCGCAACGATCTTTTCCGTACTCTTCCTGAACGTTCAGCTCACGAGCTTCGACTTGATTGGTGGGCTACTGATTATTTTGGCCGTCATGGCGTTATCGTTGAACATGCATAAGATTCTGCTACGTTTTCACCGGCGCCGAACGGATTCATAAACATAATAGTTGGCACGGTATAACAGCTATGCTAAACTAGTAGTGTTGAATTTGGGGGTGTTCTGGATTCGACAGGTATAGTTTGAGTTCGGATTGCGTTTCGTGCATGCATCACGTTAAAATGCCCAGTTTATTATAACTGCAAAAAATAATAACAATTCTTACGCTTTAGCTGCTTAATAGGCGCTTAACGTAGATCCTCCCAGGATCGTCCATGTCCTGGATCTGGGTCCTAAATTTAGTGGACTTACGCTCAATGCTTCCACCTGGAGCAACGAGAAGAGACTAATCAGGTTAGCTGTTGCTGAGTGCCCTGACATACGGCGTTTGTAACGGCGAAATTTAAATAGTATGAATATGAGCGTAGATATTCGAAGGGCAATATGCTTGGACGCGAGTTCGACTCTCGCCACCTCCATAATAGTTAGTCACCAACCAGAACTGGTGCGAAGAAATGCCGTGATTGCGGCATTTCTTTTTTTGTCTAAAAAACTGGGAATCCATTCTTGACTGTAACGTTACGGTACACCTTATACTGAAGTCATCACGTTGTCATCAAGATAAGGAGCCTAACAATGAATAAAGAAAATGACGCACTAACCGCAAAAATTATTGGCCTAGAAAAAGATGCCTTGAATAAGTGGTTCAAAGGGGACACTTCCGGTTACCTTAACATTTGGTCCAAGGAAAACTTTTCTTACTTTGACAGCTTTAAAGCGCAACGGATCGATACTTACACACAAATTAAGCAGTTCGTCCTAGCAAATGTTGAGGGCAAATTATTCGCAGATAGCTACGAATTTAAAGCGCCTCGTGTTCAAGCTAGCGATGACATGGCCGTTTTGACCTACCAACTCTTTGCGGACACGTCCCTAAACGAGATGCGTTACAACTGTATCGAAGTTTACCAACGGGAAGGCAATGATTGGAAAGTGATTCACTCTACTTGGTCAGTCATTCGCCCCATGGATATGAACTTTGAACCAAACAAAACGCTCGTTTAATCGACCGCTCAAAAGCATCTCAAAAAATAAAGAGAATCGCCCAGAAACCAAATGTACTTTTACTTGGTTTCTGAGCGATTTTCTTTTATTGTCACCTTTTTTAATTTGATTTTTTACTAACTAAATTTACAGCAAGAACAATGACGAAAATGATTCCGCCATTTCCCATACCAATTAGGCAACTGGACATTTTGACTGTAAATCGTGAATAAATAGCCTAAAAACCCGGCTAACACGGCACCTGACAAAACGAACTTAACGTGGGGGCCCAGCCGTTGTCACTTCACTAGGCAGATTCATCGCAACATTCCAATTTTGTTAAGCTTCCAAACGAGCAATTAGAGCGGACAACGGGTACCGTGGGTGTTATAGTAACGATGAATATCAGCAATTGGTATTCACTCCGCAGATTTTCGTACGTTCCCAGCAGTTTTTTTCACCAAACCCGTGTCCCACGCGGCCAAGCCAGTGCGCTTGACCGTTTTTTTGTTTTTATTATAATTCCGGATATTAAAAATCCTAGCGAAGACCGTCTTTGGTTTTCACTAGGACTTTTGCTACCTTGATTGCACGTTAAATCGATAATCGTTGGCGACTGAAGCCAACTTGCACGAGGACGCGATAAATTAATGGGACTAAAACAAAACAGGCCACCGAATTGATTACTGCAGCCAGTAGACTTGTAAAGGAGCCAATCATTGCTACTTGCAACGTAGTTCCCACCATCAGTGCTTCAATCACACCCGTCACCCAGGACGTAACGATCTTCGTTAATCCCGCTACAAACGAAACCCAGTAAAGTTTGGCGAGCTGATCTTCCGTATTGCCAACGGAACGGTAGCTCCAACTCACCATGGCAGCCAAGATAATTGCCTCAATCACGGTCAACCAAGACGTTGCGGCGTACCCGTTCAAAATATCGAATAAGCCCAAACCAATTGCACCGGCTGCGGCCCCATAGCCAAAGCCTAAAAACATGACGGCAACCACCGTTAAAATGTTACCAAAGTGAATAAACGGACGCCCCACAATTGCCGGGAGCGGAATTCGAATCATACTAATCCCAATAAAAATAATAGCGGCAAACAAACCTGCAAATACTAATTTCTTTAACTGTTCAGATCTTCCCATTTGTTTCCATCCCTCTTTCACCGTTGACTTTTTAATCATTTTTTAATGTAATTACTATTTTAATCCCATTTGCGCTAAATGAGAAGGCCGAATTATTGTTTAGAACTTGAAAATTCAACAATTCGGGTACTGGCCCGCTGGTTCGCGTCAATCGCCTGAGCAACCGCTAATAAGTCATAGGCCGCCCGTGGCATCCGGTAATGGTGGCAAAACAAGTAATAGCCTAAGTCGACGGCAATTTGCCGTGAGACCGTGACACTGTCCCCGCTCACTTTCAGTCGGTGTCCAGCACGCGTCACTAACCGTTTTAAAACCACGTCTTCTCGAATCTCTTGATTAGCGCTTGCAAGCATCAGCTGGGTTTTTAATTGTGTGTTATTCGCCCGTGTTTCCCAAAACTTTGCCTTAACCATCCTACTCAACTCCGTTCACTTACTCGGCTATATCATAGGAGTTTGGACAAAAGTTCGCAACGGAACACACCCCGAAAAACACCGCCTTATCAGGGTGTTCAGCGTTTTTACAAAATAACTTATATACATAAGCCCACTGTTCACTTGATAAATACTCGCAACCACTTTCCTAAGTTAATTTAAATTAATTTTATTCACGATTAAATTTATATCAACTCATTACTTTAGTTGCCAAGCTTCGCCGGGTTCCATGGCCCACATTGTTCGGTGGTAAGCCCCGTCTTCTTCTGAATAGTAGGCGTTGATTAATTGTCCCATCTTGACCTGCGAATTTGAAAATTCGCGGTACGCAGGAACTAGCCCGTTTAAAGCAGAAGGTGTCGTCGCCGTAAACTGGTACAATCGAACTTGCCGGTTGGCTAACGCCCCTTTGTCCCGAATTTCAGCCATAAATTCAAATGGCCGCTTCGACTGGTTAGACTTCACAACAATTGTTAACGGCTGACGGCCACGGATAATGTGATACTCATACTTGACCCCTGGGTTATGCTCTAACCCATCGGCGGGTGCCTTTAAATAAGCTAAGTAGTACATCGCCAGCAGCCCCACTTGATCCTGCGTCGTTATGTAAGGCTCACTCTTTGGCGCCAGTGTCCGAACATACGCCGGATCACGATTGACCCGGGGTTCACGATATCTTGTGTCTTCAGATTGACTGGTCGTGGTTGTTGATGAAAACTTGCTCTGACTAGATGATGAGGACGATGGCATCGTTGTCTGCTGATTCACATTCGAATTGGCTACCTGCCCAATTCTACTCATAATTGGGCGCCTCGTGCCAACGACCATCAAGCCCTGAAAACTCCCAATTGTAAGAACCATTCCCATTAAAATGGTGCCAATCATCAGGCCTAACTGATTTTTCAGAATCTGTTGACCTAATTGTCGGGGCGTTGCTGACAGATCAATAATCGCAGCGTCCTCCGCCAAAGCTGTTAAGTCATAGAGCTGTTGTGCGATGAGCCGTTCCAACCACAGTTTGCTACCAAATGCTACGGTCCCAATTCCCCAGGTTAACGCCAACCACAGCCGGGCGTGAGTCGCAAAGTCTAGGACGTCCAATAATTGCACAACGACTAAAATCCCCGCAAATATCACGACGGCCCAACTGATTCGAGCAGCTAAGTTCAACCGGCGGAGCTGTGCCGACTTGCGAATTTCACTCTTAAAAAAGGCCCGCCGACTCCGCCGAATTTGTAACGGTGTCATCGTCTTGTGGTAAGTGCCCTGAAAATCAATGAGTCGCGATTGCCACTGAACCGTTCGAATCCAAAAATAGCCAATTATGGCGATACAAACGACTATTCCAAACCACCATAGCTGCATTCTGCCGCCTTCCTTCATGAATTATTGTGATCATACCACGATGATGAAAAAAGGATTGAGCCCAGCTCAACCCTTTGTCTTCGTTCTTAATGGCGATCATTATCGCGTAGACCAAATAGTAGGACTAAAATACCAACAATCAGTGCCCCAACGAACACCATGAAGATTCCTGGAATTTTAACGCCAGCACCCATCAACGCCCCAACTAAAAATGGTCCGATGGTTGCACCGATTCGTCCAATCGACTGCGCAAAGCCCATTCCCATACCGCGAGCGTCAACGGCAAACTGACCGGGTGTAAAAGCAATCATGATGCCCCATGCCCCCAACGTAAAGAATGACAGCCAAGCACCACTGATTAAAATCATCGTTGCGCTAGTGGCCAAGCCAAACGCCGCCGCACTGAGCATAGTTCCCATAAGGTAAACGGCTAACAAGGCTTTTCGTGGGACTTTGCCCATTAACCACGCAGCAAGGTAGTACCCTGGCAACTGCGCCAAACTCATCAAGACGGTATAGCCGAAGCCGTGCACGATTGAGAAGCCCCGCAATACAAGTACACTTGGTAGCCATAAAAACATGCCGTAATAAGCAAACATAATGACAAACCACAGGATACTCAAACAAATCGTTGCGCGCCGGTATTCAACTGAGAACACTTGACGTAAAGCCGCCCCAAATGGCCGTTGGTTAGACCGTTCTGCCGGCGCTTCTTCTGGTAAATGCCGACGAACTAATAAAGCGTATAACCCCATTAGCGCAGTGATCAACACCGTCATCCGCCAACCAAACTTTGGCATCACTAAAAATGATAATAGTGACGCCACAATCCAACCAAACGCCCAAAAACTGTCGACCAATACGAGCATCCGTGATCGTTTAGTCCCCGTAAAGTTGTCCGCAATGATGGTTGCCGCTACTGGCAACTCACCACCAAGCCCGATTCCCGTGATAAACCGCACGGCGATAAACCAACCAACACTTGGTGTTACGGTCAATAATAGATTTCCAATCGAAAATAGCAGTAGCGTCCCGATTAAAACGGGCTTACGACCAACTTTGTCCGCTAAATAGCCACAAACTAAAGCCCCTACCATCATCCCTAGTGACGTTATCGCACTAACGGCCCCCAACTCACCAGCTGTCAGATGCCAGCTCTGCTTAATGACTGGCATAATAAATGATAATAATGCAACGTCCAGCGCATCAAATAACCATGCTGTCCCAATCAGCATTAAGAGCTTATTGCCCTTCACTTTCATTATTGCAATCCCCCATCAATTGTCCTAAATAACAGCGCCGTTATATTTTAGGTATTTTATACCTTTAAGGTGCAACAAGGTTACCATGTGAACTAATCAACTGTCAACTACCCGTTTTTCAACTGGTAAACTCGCGCTGGCCGCCCAGAACCGCTATGCCGCTCAAACCCGACGGCTTCAAATAAATGCCCGTGGGTCTTGCGAAAGTTTGAATTGTCAATTTGATTAACAGACTCCCGCCTTAGAAGCGCGTATAGTTCCCGGGCCTGTTTCAAGGTAAACACATCCCCCAGTACTTTTAAAATCGTTGGTGAATAATCAAGTCGATTGCGAACGCGCTGCAACGCCGTCCGGATAATTAGTCCGTGATCAGCAGCTAGCATGCCCGTCGTCCATTCCTGCTGATAAAAGTCAGCCGGGCTTACTTCATCCTCAACCCCAGTAAACGCTAGCTTGCCAGCCACAAGGTCATCTCCTTGTTCCCGTGGTGTGACCGCAAACCACCGAACGTCCTTAGCACCGTAGCCGGGGACTAATTCCGGTTTTACGGGCAAGTAAACCATGTACGTCAATGCAAGCGTACGCTCACCCGGCACACGCGCAACGTTGGTAAAGGTCCCGAGTTGTTCCGGCTTTAGCCGGTTTAACCCTACGCCTAATTTTTCTTTAACTAATCGCGACGCTGCCATATCAGCACTCTCATCTACTCGCAGCGCCGTCGTCGGTAAGCCCCACTCCCCGGCAAAGGGTGCTGCGCTCCGTTGCAACAATAAGATGAGTAATTGCTTCGTCACCTGATCAAAACTAAAAATAACGTTCGTAATACTGACCAGCGGCCGTTCAATAACTTGTTTGGTGGTCATCCAAAGTTCCTCCTACAAAAAGGCCACGACAAATTTGTCGTGGCCGCTCATTTTTTAGTTCATTTGTTGCAACGCTTGAACCATCCAGCCATTAATGGCAGATTTTTCAATAATTGCTTTTTTGATTTCCCAAACGTCGGCTTTAATATAGCGTTGTCGGGCGGCCATGAGCGGGATGTTATGAACAACCTCTTGGCCTTTGTTAATTGTAACGCGCATCACATTACATCCTTTCCTAATGCTCAGGAAATTTGTAAATTATTCTGTGTATTTAATACTGGGGCAAGTATGTGATACTAAAAATATATTTATTCAAAATCCGAGATCCTATTATACTGGCTTGAAGTCAGCATTGCCTCAAACCAAGGTATAACTCTATCATACTCTGACAACAAAAGCGAATATGTTCTCTCTGAATAACAAATTTTATATTTTTTAATCGTCCGAGGTTGTTAGCGTTGTCATTTTTAATTCGACGCTTTACACTTAAGGTAACTTAGTGAGGAGGAGTTTACACATGCGCAATTATAAATATTTAGTGTATGGAGGTATTTCTGTTGTTTATCTATTTGCCCTATATGCTTTGTTCCACCTTATTCGTACAGCTTATTTTCTATTCTTTGTTTAGGCACAACCAAAAATCCAGAAGTTAATGTGGCCTCACTTGACAGGGCCCCGTTAACTTCTGGATTTATTTTATTTTTCATATTAAAGGCTAACGGTGCCACAAGTAACGGTCGACCGCTAACGCGACGGCCGCGTTTTCGTGGAGTTGACTGTGTTGGGCTTTTTTTCCGTGGAACACTTTTTCGGTGTAGTTCACATTCGTCCCGCGCAATAGTGGCTTGATTGACCGTGCGGAGACGTTCGTCACTAAACTATCCGAGTTCGTGCCATCATCTAAATTGCCGATAATATTTAACAGGTGGACGTTATGTGGGAAGTTCGTCCGTTTACCGGCCAACAATTGATACGCAGCGTGCACGTCCTTAGGCTGACCTGAACTTAGAAAGCTGTTCTGATTAGCCACGTCATCTTCCCCAACCACGCCGTCAAACGGACCGGCAATGGTCACTAATTTATTAATTTTGGGAAAATCACTCGCCTGTTTCGTCATTAATAAATTAACACTCGCCACACACCCCGCCGAATGTGCGACGATGTTATACGTCGTAAAGTTTTGCTTCGCTTTAACGGCCGTGATGACCTTTGCCAGCCAAGCGCTTTGCTGATCATACTGTGCCAAATTATTTTGGAAAACGACCTGAATAATCGGGTTACGCGTCTTCGCGGACCAGTTCCCACTCAACGTGACTTGTCCACTAGGACTGACCGTCGCCACAAACACTTTATGGGCGTGTGCGGTCTGCTCCGCGTGTTTAATGAGCGTATTGGTCGAATTGGCGCTCCCCTGAAACCCGTGAACGTAAAAAGTCGGTACCCGACTCGTCAACCACGGTGACTTTGGCTTACTAGTCGGCGCAGTTGACGATGCCGATGTCGCCGTGTGTCCGGAACGACCACAGCCACTTAACCCAATGACAACCATTAATCCCAATACTAACCATTTCAAAGCTCTAACCTTATGCAAAATATTTCGCCTCATTATTTACCAATTGCGTTTGACCGCAACAAGTTCATCTTTTAAATAGGTTGCCGCTAACTGCAAGTAGGTAACGTGCTTACCCGGTGTCGGTGCGTGTAACAGCCACCCGTCACCAGCGTACATTGCGACGTGATGAGTAGCCCCGTTACCGTGATCATGCGCAAAAAAGCAAAGGTCACCGGGTTGGGCGTCAGCTAACTGAATCGTGGTTCCCACTAGCGCCTGGTCACTCGCATCCCGTGGTAACCGTACCCCGATTGCGCGGTGTAAACTGTAGACAAAGCCTGAGCAGTCAAACCCGTACGCACTGATACCACCCCACAGATAACGCAAATCTAAAAAGTCCATGCCTAACCGCACCATCTTTGCGCCCGCCGTCAAATGCTGATCAGCGAAAGCAAACTGCGTGGCCCGTTTGGCAACTTTTCCAATTCCGAGTGGCGTTTGAACCAAGTCATAGCGATGGTCCTGACTATCCACTACGGGTAATTCCGTTCCTAACGTTAACAGCCGCAACGTGCTGCCATCTGGATGCAACAGTGGCGTAAACCCGCGTTTAACCGTCACCGTTGTCCCTGTTTGCAAAGGTAACGGCACTAGCGAGAGCTGTGCTGCCCAAACCCAACCGGGATACCCCTGCGGATGCCGTGCATCGACCTGGGTTGCAACGTAACCGTATGCCCAGCCATCGACAACCCGATCAACAACAAACGGGTCGTTAAATAGTGCCTGAGTCACCAACCGATTATTCCGCTCTAACGCCACGGTATCCGCATCGCTTAACCGGGTTAACCACGAAGACAAGCCGGCATTGTCTAAGGCCAGTCGATCGATAGACGAGACCCTTGGTTGCCGCCAAACATTAGCGACTGCGGCTAAAATTCGTGCTGTTTGCATATTAATCACCCCACTCTTCCTAAATTTTACCATACCCTTACTATACTCTGGAAACACCAGAACAGTATGGTTACTATCCTTTCTTGCCAAACTCAGCTATAAAATTAAAAAACAATGTGAAAGTATGCTATGATACTAATAATTACTTAGGAGGCGTTTTTTAGCATGGATAAAACCGATTTGAAAATTCTGAACGCCTTGCAGGCGGATGCCCGTATTTCGCTAAAGGCGCTGGCTGACCAGTGCTTTATCTCCTCACCAGCAATTTCAGCCCGGATTACGCGGTTAAAAAAGAGCGGGATTATCCGTGACTACCAGGCAAACCTAAACTACGAAAAACTAAATTATCACATCAAGGCTTACATCCAGCTTCAGTTGGAACCGACAGAAAAAGAGCGTTTTTACCCGTTCGTTGCCAGTATCCCCAACATCTTGGAATGTGATTGTGTGACTGGCGAGTACTCGCAAATCTTAAAAGTCGTTTTTGAATCCACCCAAGCGTTGGATGAATTCGTTAACCACTTGCAGTCCTTTGGCAAGACCAGCACCCAGATCGTCTTCTCTACGAGCGTTGCAAACCGTGGTTTAACGTTACCAGTCGATCACGATACCAGCCAAATCAAAGAATAGCCGCGCGTGGCATTGTCCCGTCACGGTCCTCAAAACAAAAGGGCTACTCAGAAAGTTAAATTTCTGGGTAGTCCTTTTTCGTTTACGTCACCATCAATTGATAGTCACTGTTTCAATAAATTCATAATTGCTGTCTGGGTCGTTAATTGATGTCTCGTCTTAAACATTTCAAGCGCTGTGCCACAGCCCAACATTAAGGCCACCCCAATTAAATTCAAGATGAGTGGTTGAATCGTTAAAAAATTAGCCATACAAATACTAATTAAAAAGAGAATTGCACCTAAAATCATTCCGGCAGTCAAACTAATAAAGCTGGTTTTCATCTCGAACACTCCCATTTGCGCGACTTATCAAGCAAACCGATTCATAACAAAAATAACGCCCAGTCCTGATAACCACAATGCGAACAACGGTCCCAGGACCAATGGTCCGAAGCTGTACCAACCCACGATTCCAATAAATAGGATTTCAGCACTATGCACCATCAGTAACAAATCCCGGTAGGCCCGGTAATACCATTGCCCAACTAATCCTAATGCAAACGCAACTAGGATCACCCCATAGAAAAAGCCGTGTACCATGTGACGAACACCCCTTCAACTTGGTTTTAAGAACTGCCCTTATTGTGACAACTTTTGTTAAAACTGGTTATCAATTTAATGTAAAGTTGAAGTTATTTTTAAGTAAACCCCTAAAGTCTGAAAGATAAATTTTTAGAGATTAAGTATTGTTACACCAATATCTAGACTAATACTAATTAACAACTTGGCATCCATTCCAGTTGCCACCGATGACAGGCAGTTGTGTGACAAAATCACGCCTGAGAAACGTCTTGCCTCCTTGCCCGAAACACTCTTTGAATGACAATTGTCCCGGACCGTAGCCTAAGACCGGAAAATTCCAGTCAAAAGCTGCCATCACGACCGATGTCACCAGTGGCAACCTCCAATCATTCGACAATACTAGCAATAGTAAAACTGACTTTAGCGCAGTCGGACAGAGTCGGCGTGCTGTGTCGGCAAAATTAGCAGGTGGTTTTTAACTGCTAATCTTGCGGGGCGATTCAAAGACGTGGGCTATCGGCTTTGAATCGAGGTTCCAGACCGCACCATGGCTGGAACCGTCCCCCATAGCACCCAACTCTGTCCGGCGGAGCGGCTAATTTATGAATAATTGTGGCATTGGCGGTAATTTTTTAGTTCTTTCAATCTTTAGTAATAAAAAAGGCAACTGCCAGTTTTCACCGCAGTTGCCCTTAAAAATCCTATTTAGGTTGGGCCTTTAAGCTCAACTTTTCAACGTTCAATTCTTTATCGACCCAGCCATCTACGAAACTGCTCTCATGGCTAACCAAAATCAGGTTACCATTGAAAGCTTGTAACGCCCGTTTCAGGCCTTCCTTGGTTTCATCATCCAAATGGTTGGTCGGTTCATCCATAATTAAGAAGTTACTTGGAATCAGTTCCAACAAGGCTAATTTAACCTTCGTCTGTTCCCCACCACTTAATAAGTGCATTGGCTTCATTGCGTTGGCAGCGTTGATCCCGCACTTCGCTAACTTCGTCCGAATTGTCTTCGGTAACATCGTCGGGTACTTATCTTGAATCGTCTGTAACGGTGTTAACTGGGGATTATCCCATTCCAAATCTTGCGTAAAGTAGTTGATTTTAGCCGAAGGTGAGAAGTCTGACTTCCCACTGATAGCTGGAATCACACCTAAAATTGACTTAATCAAAGTTGACTTACCAACCCCGTTAAATCCTTTAAAGGCAAGCTTTTCGCCGTTAGTCATCGTAAACGTTACGGGTTCCAGCAACGGCTTACCATAGCCAACGGACAGTTTCGTCACGCTTAACGCGTTTTGCGAACCAGTATCCAAATATGGGAAATTGAACGAGGCGTGCGCATTTTCCGACGGTGGATCGACCCGATCTAGATGCGATAGCATCTTTTCACGCGATTTGGCCATCGTCGACTTTGAACCGGCCTTGTTCTTCCGAATAAACTTTTCAGCTTTATCAATAACCACTTGTTGCTTTTCAAAAGCCTTGAGTTGGGCTTCCTTACGCGCTTCTTTTTGGCGCATCGCTGATTTGAAATCACCCCGATACTTGATGATTTTTCCAAAAGCGACGTCACAAATACAGTTAGTCACATTTTGTAAGAAGTCATAATCATGCGAGATGACCATAACAGCCCCTTCGAAGCCGTTCAAATAGTCTTCCAACCAATCAATATGCGTCGTATCAAGGTAGTTAGTCGGTTCATCCAAGATAATCACGTCCGGATTTTCCAACAATAACTTGGCCAAAATAATCTTTGACCGTTGCCCACCTGACATTTCACTGATCACGTGGTCGCGACCGATGGCATCTAATCCTAGCCCCGTAATGACCCGTTCCATTTCAGTTTCAATATCATAGAAATTATTAGCTTCGAGGATTTCTTGAATCCGGCCAGCCTTTTCTAACAACTTGTCGTCCATGCTCTCCGCATAGTCGGCGTAATGTTGTTGCATCTTATCATCTAATTCATACAGGCGCTTGAACGCGGTTTTCAGAAAGGCGTACAAAGTCATCCCAGCTGGAATATCGGCGTATTGGTCTAAATAACCCGTCCGAATATTACGCTGCCATTTGATTTGACCGGTCAAAGGTAAAATTTGCCCCGTTAAAATCTTGATCAGCGTACTCTTGCCGGCCCCGTTTTGCCCCACAATTCCCATGTGGTCAGCCTTTTCTAACGTAAAGTTAGCGTCATCATATAGTTTCCGATCCGCAAAGCTTTGGGATAAGTCGGTTACTTCTAGTAAAGCCATTGTGTTTTCAACCTACACTTTCATTTCTTCACGTGATAAAACAGACCCCGTTATACACGAGGCCTGCATTCACAAAGTTAGTGGGCTTACGCCATCACTAAGTCCTTGTCTAGTTCATATTGCATGTGGAAATACATCCGATCACCAATGGGCTTAATGCCCACGGTTTCATAATGGTAGCGGTCATAGAGCTTCTTCGCCCCTAAGTTTGCCATGTCAACGTTCAAACCGATGCGTTTCATGCCATCGGCCCGTGCATATTTTGGCAAGGCGGCTAATAACTTACCGCCAATTCCATGACCCTGGTAATCCGGGTCAACCGCAATCGAATCCAAGTACCATTCGTGCTCATAACTTTCTGCTTCAGCTTCAAATGCTGAACCAAACGCATCATTGTCCGCAGTGACCCGTGCTAAGACGTCGTCCACTGCGTCCTCATTTTTGTCGGGATAGCCAAACGCGACCCCGACTACTTGACCATCGGCCTCGGCCACCACCGTCGTTGCTTTGCCGGACAAATAATCAGGTGTCCGGTAAGCGGCAGTAATGGCCTGCTCTAAGTCAGGTTCAGGTATGTCGTCTAGTTCCTCAAGTTGCATTTCATCAAAAATCATATTAATTAGCGGTGCTATCTGGCCCGCGTCGTCTTGATTGGCTGGTCGAATTGTTATCACGAATAGCCCTCCTTCTTTAGTAATTATTAGATTACTATGAAAGCCCGCACTTGTCAAAATAACCGCCGTCGCGTGGTATACTGATAAACGAAATTATTTTGAAGGGATTTGAGCTTTTGAATATTCGCGACATTGATCATATTACACTAACGGTTACTGATATTGCGCGGTCACTACGCTTTTACCATGAAGTGTTCGACCTACCAATTCTGACTTTTGACGGTGACCGCAAAGCCGTTTTAGTTGGTAAACAAAAAATTAATTTTCAAGTCATTTCAGAGCCCCACGAACCGCTAGCTGCAAAACCGACTCCCGGCAGTGCCGACCTGTGCCTCATCGCAAAGGACCCCATTGACGCCATCGAACATCACTTAAAGAGCTACTTCGTCGACATCGTGGAAGGTCCCGTCGAACGAACCGGGGCGCACGGTCACTTGACCTCACTATACGTTCGCGACCCAGACAATAACCTGATTGAAATCAGTAACTATCACTAAGACATCTATATATAAGGCATCTATATAATAGTAGAAAACGGTTTCTTTGACGCTTTAGTCCTTACCCGCTCGGCGGACAGAACTGGTATGCTCTGGGGGGCGGCTTCAGCCACAGTAAGGTCTGGAGCACACCACTTCGCTAAATACGGATTTGTTATCGTCAGCGCCTACTGGAATAAATTACTTAAAACTAATTTACAATCTTTAACCGTGCAAAATAAAACTGGTACCCCCCTTTTTTAAGGCGGTTACCAGTTTTTTTATTTATACACTTGTTATTATTGTCGACTAAACGGAGGTTGCCACTGATGGCATCGGTCGTGAAGGTGGCGTTTGGCCAATGATTTTTTGGCCTTACACCACGGACGGTCTGGGACAATTGCGTCTTTTGCAAATGTTCCAGGCGAGGGGTTAGACCGCTCCTCAGGCTAACCCCGGTCCCACGACCGCATGTCATCAGTGGCGACCGGACTAGCTTTTATAAACAACTAATTATTCCGCCGCACCAACCATATCGCCAGCGGTGACTGTTTGATCCCCATTGAGGGATAAGTTCGTCACGTGATCCATATTAGTTATAACGACCATCATCGTTGTCTTTTTACCAGCGGCCTTAATCGCTGCTAAATCAACCGTCGCTACGGCTGACCCCGCTGCAATCTGGTCACCTTGTTCAACGTGTAATTCAAACGGTGTCCCGTTCATTTCCACCGTGTTGATGCCCATATGCAACAAGATTTCTAACCCTGACGCCGTCTTTAAACCGACCGCGTGCTTCGTTGGAAAAATACTAGTGACTTCACCACTAACTGGTGACACCACTTCTGCATCCGTTGGTTCAACCGCGTAGCCATCGCCCAATAATTTCTGCGCAAACGTCGAATCGTCTACCGCACTGATTGGCATCAACTGACCCGTTGCGGGTGCGTGCAAGACGGTCGTTACGGGAACGCTTGGGACTTCCGTCGTTTCCACCTTAGTTGGTGCGACCGTTTCAGCCGTCGGGGTCGCACTTAATTGACCCGTGAATAGTTGTTGTAAGGCTTCCGCAACAAATTGCACTTCCGTCCCAATCACGATATGAATGTTATGCGTATCCAACACGTTTAATCCAGGGACTCCCGCTGCTTTTACGGCGTTTTGATCGACCTTAGCCGTATCCTTCAATTGCAAGCGTAACCGAGTCGTACAGTGGTTGATAACGTCAATGTTATCCTGACCACCAATCGCTGCAAAAATTTTCTTGGCTTGGCGCTGATACTTGTCGTCGTTCTCATCTACGACTACGGTTTCGTCAGCGGTTGCCACAACGTCTTCACGCCCCGGCGTCTTCAAGTTGAACCGTTTGATGGCAAAATCAAAGCCAAAGTAGTAAATGACCGCCATCACTAACCCTTGGACGATCAACATGTACGGCTGATTAGCCAGTGGCATCCGGAAACTTAACAAATAATCGACGAGTCCACCACTGAATGAAAAACTAGCGGTCCAGTGCATGAAGGCCGCAAAACCGGCTGAAACACCCATTAATACCGCGTGAACCAAATATAATGGCCAAGCGACGAACATGAATGAGAATTCCAACGGTTCAGTCACACCGGTAAAGAACGACGCAAACGCGCCGGCCAACATCAGTGAGCCAACTTCTTTTTTACGTTCGGGCCGTGCGTTGCGATAAATCGCGTACGCCCCAGCTGGTAACCCAAACATCATCACTGGGAAGAACCCAGCTTCATACATCCCGGTTACACCCTTAACCCCGTGACTAGCCCAGAAGTTACCAATATCGTTAATTCCAGCCACGTTAAACCAAAATACGGAGTTTAACGCGTGGTGTAACCCAGTTGGAATCAATAACCGGTTAAAGAACCCGTAGAGTCCCGCACCAACAAAACCAAGTTTTGAGATGCTCGTTGCAAAGGCAACCATGCCATCATAGAAAAATGGCCAAACAAAGTACATTCCTGCGGTAAAGAATAACATGACAAAAGCCGCCATGATTGGCACTAATCGTTTTCCACTAAAAAACGAAATGGCCATGGGGAGCTTAACTTCATGAAATTTATTATACAGGGCCGCGGCAATTAACCCGGCACAGATCCCAACTAGGACGTTACCGTTAATATATTGAAACGCGGTCTTAACGTGACTTGCTTTAATGTTAAGTAACGTCGCTAACCCGGCTGGTGCTAACATGGTCGTTGGGACCAAGTACGCAACCAAGCCCGCAATTGCGGCCGAGCCATCCTTAGTCGTCGTCATCCCAACGGCTAACCCAACTGCAAACAATAGGGCTAAGTTATTTAAAATTACATTACCGCCTGAGATCATGAAACGTGATAAGATCCACGCCTTCGGTAAGTAGTTACCGAGCCCCACTAAAATCGCTGCCGCTGGTAACGTGGCAATCGGCAACATTAGTGATTGCCCGATTCTTTGAAAATATGTCTTCATACCAATTTCTCCTCGTCATCTTCTATAACACGTTGTAAATCCTATCACAACACGTCATTTGACGAAAGTAAGATTCTCAGTTTTATGTATAGACCAATTATTAACTAAGCGTTTCCATTCCCATTAAATTAAGTCTTGATTACACTGAAAAAAGTTCTGAAAATTTCAGAACTTTTTCAAGAATTGCTTATTTAGTTGCCACAGGCTCAGCTGCTTGCTTAAATTGACGCACCGTTTCAGCCAAGTGGACTTCATGAGTCACAAATTCATGCACCCGGCAAACGTAATCATGTTCACGACCAATTTTGGCGATGTAACCATTAATATAATCGACTTCGGTTGGTCGCCCCTTCGAAAAGTCTTGATACATTGATGGATAATGATACTTATAAGCGCGGCTGACCGTTTCCACCGAGTCGATTTCTTCTTGGCGGGTCTCAATCAACTTAATCCCGGCCCGTTCACAGGCATCGTAAGCCTCATTGAACATCTGTGTCGCCATATCCTTAACACCCGGGTAAGTGATAAATTGACCCATTTGAATTTCAAACATCGTACAGAGACTATTCGTCACAGCGTTGAAGACCACTTTAGACAAACACATCCCCATAAAGTTATCCGACCAGACCGGCCCTAATCCCGCCGCTTGAAAGTCTGACATAACTTGCTTAGTCGTTGCGTTCATTTCCCCTGCGTAGTTGCTCATATGCATCGTTTCACTACCCACGGGACCCATGAAATCAACTGAACCAGGACCATTCAGAACCGTGGCAATCATCGCCGTCCCGCCAATAATGTGGTCCTGTGAAAAGTAGTCATTGAGTTTCTCAAAGTGCCCCATCCCGTTCATCGCTGCAAAGACGTACTGATCATCATGAAACAACGGGGCATCCCGTTTTAGTTCGTCCGCTAACTGCATCTGCTTTTTAAAAACGATCCAGACATCCGGATGCCCGTGATATTCCTCAGGGTAATAAATATTAATGGGTACCATGTGCTGATTTGCGTGGTCCCGGGCTACCATAACGCCACCTTGTTGCCGGACCTTTTCAATGTTTGGCTGCCACGTCTCGATGAAGTCCACTTCAATTCCTGCATTTTCTTGTAACATGACACCGTACCGATATCCCATAGCGCCCGCACCAATTACACCGTATTTCATAATAAAAGCCACCCTTTCAATCAATCCTATGAATTTTTTATACTATGTGTTAAATCTTGAAACTAAATCTGAAAATCTATGTTAAAACTGCTATGTGTGGTTTAAAAGTCGACAAAAAACGCCCTTTGGATGCAATGATCCAAAGGACGTTTTCACGGGTTACCACCTTTATTCAAATAATGCTCGCGCACTATTTCTCAGCACGTTCAAAACAACTAAACGTGTGCACAATAATGGGTGCTCCCAGCGAATCTCGAAAAATTCGCGCCTACACTTGTACTTTTATCAACTTGACGTGACACCTTCTCATCAATCGGTGCTTTCTGAACACGTCAACCTGACGACTCCTACAAACGCTTCGGCTTCGTTCATCAACTTTTAATGTTTTAACCATAATATTATTAACTAAATAAGTCAACCCACTTTGCTAAAAAAGTCGGTTGACCGTTTTTTCTTAAGAATAATGTGCTTGATAACTTTAACGATCAGCTAATTAGATTAACTTTCTTAAGCTACCTTACTTGTTGGCCGTTTAACGTCGTCAATAATGGTTTCCAATCCAACGACCAGATCATGCCAAGCGCATGGTCGCCCGTTAAAACCCCCATCAACGGGCCGATTTCACCCGTTTTGACCCGGACAGCTGGGAACTGGTAGCGAAGTTCGCTCGCCCAGTCCTCAGCAATCTGCTCGTCATTCGCGCTAATAACATCTAACCGTACTGGCAACTGGCTCGTGATAACAAAGCGACCAAACTGTTCCTGAACGGCCTGCTGCGCATTTTTTAACGTCCGTTCTTTTCCCAAGACCTGGATCTTACCGTGTTCATTGAAACTAATAATCGGTTTATTCCGTAAAACCATCGTTCCGGCCAAACTACTATTATTATAGATCCGGCCGTTTTTTACCAAGTGGCGCATGCTGTTGACGATCAAGACCGTGGTCGTAGCCGCCCGTAAATGCGTCAGCTGTGCCATAATCTCATCCATATCATAACCGGCCAACGCCATCGCAGCTGCGAGCTTGACCATGTTAGCCGTTCCAGCACAGGCCGTCCGGGAATCAAAGACTTGAACGTCCAAGTCTTTGACTGAGGGAGCGTAGGCCTTTAAATTATTGACCCAGCCACTGATCCCACTACTTAGCCCAACGACCAGCACCTGATCATAGCCAGCTGCTTTCAGCTGATCAAAAACGACTTGCATTTCCGCCATTGAAATTTGGGAAATCGTTGGAATATCTTTCTCAACTTTTAATAACCGGTAAAATTGATCAGTGGTAATGTCACTATTCTCGTGATAAACGTGATTCCCAAACATAATGGGATCATTTACCACGGTTATCTTATAATCGGCAGCCGCTTGTGGGGATAAATTCGCGGAACTATCCGTTACTACCGCAATCTTCATTAATTTCACTCCAATTATGCGCACGGAACAACCGGCGCACCCGTTTCTCCGGATGACCCGGACATCCCCGCCACCTTAAAGCGCGACGGGTTTTAACGCCCGAAAAAAAGACGCTCCCATACAGTATACTGTACGAGCGCGTCTTTTTTCAAATGGCAATCCCCGCTTGAACTGGTAACGCTGCCACCCGCTTTGGCCAAACCGCTGATTCGGCGATTGGAATCGCCTTAACGTGAGCCTCAGCCTTTAAATTAGCCAACTGTTCTGGCCACAGGGTGCCAGTTTGATAGCTTTGATTACCAAGCACCTTCAATGTAAACCGTTCCTCGTTGGCGTACCGGGTCAAAATTGGCGCCGGTAAATCACTAAAGATAAGGTACGATTGGGCCAGCCGGTTAAAATGAGTGACCGTCAATTGATGATGATTCCGATTAAACGCAGCGCCCCGAATACCTATCCGGATACGCTGACCGGCCACGACCATATCATTTAAGACACTATTCGCCGTGGCACTGCTCCCAGCACCGGGGCCCGTGTATAAGCTGTCCCCAATGGCTTGACTCGCTATCATGATGCCGTTTTGAACGCCACCGACTTGGCTTAGGGCTTGGTCCTGACTCACCGCAACCGGCGCCACCCGACAATATAAGCGCTGCCCGTGTTGCTGCGCCTGTGCCAGCAATTTAATCTGCCAGCCATTGACGGCCGCTTGGCGACACTGTTCCGCCGTCACGTCAGTAATCCCGACTGGCTGGACTTGATCAACCGTTAGTCCCTGACCAAACGCAAACCGGCTTAAAATAATCAGCTTATAGGCGGCATCAATCCCCCGTACATCGTGACTAGGATCTGCTTCCGCATAGCCTAACCGTTGCGCTGCTGCCAACGCTTCAGCGTACGACTGCCCCGTTTGTGTCATCGCACTCAAAATGTAATTAGCCGTCCCGTTGATAATTCCAGTAACGGATTGAACCGTGTCAGTCGCGTAACTGTCGGTCAGCGTCCGTAAGATTGGAATTCCACCAGCCACACTGGCCTCATAAAATAGATCACAGCGCCGTTGTTGGGCTAAGGCCACCAACTGATCACCAGCCGTAGCAATCAAGTCCTTATTAGCCGTTACAACCGATTTACCATGTTGTAACGCATTAATGACGGCGGCCTTGGCCGTTGCCACCGTGCCCATCACTTCGACAACCAGTTGAATCTCAGGGTCCATCACAACCGCGTCAATCGAATCCGTTAGCCGCGTACCCACTGGTAAAACGACTTTACGGGGCGCATTCAAATGGTTCACGGCAACCGCTGCTAGTTGAAAACGCACCCCCTGCATTTGTTCAATTTTAGTTGCCGCTTCCCGTAACCGTTCCACCACACCACTGCCGACGGTGCCTAATCCTAACATGCCCACTTTGATTGTCGTTACCATTTGATCACCCTCCTATAATTCGTCCATTTGCTAGTGTTAGTTTCAAGTAAATCATTAGCCCAGTCCCACTTTGGCTAAATCCAACGTGGCCAACCAGTTTTGATACAGTTGCCGGCTTGCGTCTGGCCAACTGTAATCAACCGCGCTTAACGTCGATTCTTTAAAATAATGCTGTGGTAGATTAATCGCTAAATGTTTGCGGCGGTCCCGAAAATATTCATTGGCTAACGTTGCCGCTTCGTATTCCGGGTGGCCGGTCACGTAGACGGCCCGTTGACGGGGGGCGTTCAACACTAACGGGCCCACTTGCGCGTTGGTCGCCACCACGTGTAAATCCGCCGGTAAATCTTCTGGCAAAATGAGTTGCGTGTGCCGTGATTGGGGCATTTTCAGGGCCCCATCCGTGCTTAATCCCCGTGTCAGCCGTGATGTTTCGTCAACGGCAGTCGCGGTGTAGATGCCAAAAATCTTTTCCGGCACTTCCTGTTTTTGAACGTTAAAGGCTGCGTACAGTCCCGCTTGGGCGGCCCAACATTCGAATAACGTCTGGGTGACGTGTCGTTGCGCCCAACTGATAATTGCTAAAAACTCATCCCAATAGTCCACCGCTTCAAAATCCAACTGTTCAACCGGCGCACCGGTGACGATCAGGCCATCAAAATGGCGGTCAATAACTTGATTTAACGAGACGTAATTGGCAGCCACGACGGCTTTAGGCAAGCTTTTAAAGTGGTGACTGACCGGATACATGAACGTCACGGCTACGTCTTGTTCAACCGCCGCAAGCCGTTGTAAAAACTGCCGCTCCGTGTCCTGCTTATTGGGCATCAAGTTCAAGATTAAAATTTGTAGCGGTTCGTTGACCACCGCGTTATCCCATTGTCCTTGCGCCTTTAATAATCCATTTACTGCTGTGACTGCCATGTTGATCTTCCTCTCTTCTTTAGAACGCAAAAAAGCTTTCGTCCATTAGCTTCATATACTGAAACTAACGGACGAAAGCTTTCGCGTTACCACCGTTATTCATCGTCATCTCACAATGACAACCTCGACAAGTACCCACTGGATACTCCGCAATATATCGGTTGCCACCGCACCCGTAGCCTTACGACCCGGGTCATGACTCCAAGCTCATCTTCACCGTGCTACCGATTACTTCTCTCACCAAACTGAAGCTCTCTGAAAATCGTTCGCACCGTTACTCTTCTCTTCAACGTCTTAATGTTTTTTAATTTAAAGTTAATTTAACACCAGGATGCGTGCCTGTCAACTTTCTGCTCTAAATTTTTCTCAATCCACCTATTTAGTCCGAAAGTTAACTAATTATGACTAAATACTTTCTAAAAAGTAAAAGGCCTAAAATCACCGTAAGTTATCCGTTCCGTCGGGGAGCATTGGGTGCTATGGGGGATGGTCCCAGCCATGATTCGGTCTGGGACCTCAATTCAAAGCCGACAGCCCACGTCTTTGAATTGCCCCGCAAGATTGGCGCAAAGAACGTCCGCCAATCTTACCGACACAGCACACCAACGCTCCCCGCCTCCGCTCAAATTCGCTTTACCATTATTGATTCAAAAATTCATTAAATCATCGGAGGTTGGCGCTGATAGCATCGGTCGTGATGGTGGTGTTGAATCGGCGGTTTTTCTGCCGATTTTACACCACGGACGGTCCGGGGCAATTGCGCATCTTGCAACTGTCCCGGGCGAGGATTAAGACCGCTCCTCAGGCTTAATCCGTTCCCACGACCGCATGTTATCAGCGCCAACCGGACTAGATTCAATAAGCGAATGGTTTTGATTATCAACCTTAATTATTCCATTAGCATCATCCATTCACATTATTTTTTAATTATTTTCAAATTTATCTTATTAGGTAATTTCACTAGCTACATCAAGGATTCGCGACTCAAAATCCCGACTGATTTATAAGAATTCTGTGAACAATTTCAGAAAAAGCCTTGACACGCTTTTTTCCTTTGCCTATACTAAACTCAATTAATAAACGAAAGCGAGGAACCAAGGATGACAAAGTTAGTGCTCAACTTGAACAGTTCATGGCAAAGCCGGCCGTTCAGATTGTAATTCCGTTGCACGGATACAATCTGGCAAACAGTTTGTATCTGTGCCGGCTTAACTTTGATATCCAAAGGAGTCTGCATGGGTTTTAGACACAGCAGGCTTCGGTTCCCTAAAGGGCAAACCAGGCTTACTGGTTTGCCCTTTTTTTGACGACTTTGCCCGAATCAGTTCATTCATTCTAAATTATTTTGAGGTGACAATATTGAAACGTATGATTGCATTTATTAGTGCCCTAATCGTTTTTCTAGGCGTCGCGTTCTTCGCGACCGGCAATAAAAAAACAACTAGCGCTCAAAGTACAGCCGATAAGATCCCAACGGTCGGCATCTTACAGCTCCAGACCCACCCCGCACTTGACGCGATTCATCGCGGCGTGATCGCTGGCTTAAAGGAATACGGTTACGTTCCGGGTAAGACCGTTAAGATCGACTATCAAAATGCCCAGGGTGACCAAAGCAACTTAAAGACAATGAGTCAAAAATTTACCAACGAAAACGCTGCGGAAACGATTGGGATTGCCACACCGGCCGCCCAAGCCTTGGCAACCGCGGCTAATAAGGAAACACCAGTTATCCTTGCTGGCATCACCGATCCATCTGGGAGTGGCCTAATCAAAAGTGACCAACATCCCGGTGCCAACATTACGGGGACTTCGGGTGAATCACCATTAAAATCCCATCTCGACTTGCTTAAACAATTAGTGCCAAAAGCCAAGACCATCGGAATTATCTATACGACTTCCGATCACGGTGGTGAATACAACGCAAAGAAGTTTGCCCGGATCTGTAAACAAGCTGGTGTGAAATACAAGCTCTACACCATCGCTAACACCAACGACATGCAACAAGTTGCCGAAACCATGGCTTCACAAGTAGACGCCGTTTACGCCCCACAAGATAACGGGGTCGCCAGTGCGATGAAGACCTTAGTCTCCGTCACAAACAAAGCGAACGTTCCCGTTATCCCAGCAGTTGATACCATGGTTAAAGCTGGTGGCCTAGCCACCCTCTCCGTTGACCAGTACCAATTAGGAAAACTCTCCGGCGAAATGGCGGCCCAAGTTTTAAAGGGCAAGTCTCCTAGCAACTATGCCATTAAAATTATTTCTAAAGGTAAAATGACGTTAAACCTATCCGCTGCCAAGAAATTAGGCATCAAATTCCCAGCCAGCGTGCTGAAGGAAGCCAAAACGAAAGGGGTTATTTACAAATGAGTATGATCGTATCTAGTATCGGCCAGGGCCTCTTATGGGCTACCTTAGGCGTCGCATTATTCTTAACTTTCCGAATCTTAGATTTTCCTGATATGACCGTTGAAGGCACGTTCCCACTCGGTGCCGCCACCGCCGTCATGGCAATCAGTCACGGCATGGGGCCGCTTACCGCTTCACTCCTCGCCTTTGTGGCCGGTGCCGTCACCGGACTCGTTACCGGTTTGTTATACACCAAGGGTAAGGTTCCCATCCTATTAGCCGGAATCCTTGTCATGACCGCTTGTCTCTCCATTAACTTACGGATCATGGGTGGCAGTTCGAACGTTTCACTATTAGGAAAAACAACTTTATTCTCCAATCATTTTCTCGCAACGTTACCAAAATACTTTGACAGTGTCTTCGTTGGACTAGTCGTGATTTCCGTCATTACAATATTACTGATGGTCTTCCTACAAACGAACTTAGGCCAAGCCTTCATCGTCACTGGTGACAACCGTGAAATGGCCCGCTCAATCGGAATCAATACCGATAACATGACTATCATGGGACTAATGGTTTCTAACGGAATCATTGGTTTAGGTGGCGCTTTGATTGCCCAAAACAACGGTTACGCCGATGTCAGCATGGGCATTGGGATCATCGTTATCGCGTTAGCTTCAATTATCATTGGCGAAGTCGTCTTTGGTGAATTGACGTTAAACCAACGTTTGATTGCCGTGACCTTAGGGAGTATCCTCTATCAATTCGTCCGGTTACTCGTCCTTCAACTTGGATTCAACACCAACGACATGAACCTGTTATCCGCCTTGATTCTGGCCATTTGCTTAATGTTGCCACAATTCAGTAAAGCCTTACATCTAAACCACGTTTTGAAGAGAGGAGTCGCCCGTTATGACGAAAACTAATCAACCCTTACTTGCATTAAACGACATCGTTACGAAGGTCAACGCCGGCACCCCTAACGAAGTGATGATTTTAAAGCACCTCAACTTGAACATTTACGACGGCGACTTCATTACCGTTCTTGGTTCCAATGGTGCGGGTAAATCGACCCTCTTCAATACGATCAGTGGTGAGCTCCCCGTGACAGACGGCCAAATCAAGCTACGGGACCGCGATATCACCCACCTTTCCGTTGAAAAACGAACGGCCTTCTTAGCCCGGGTCTTCCAAGACCCCAAGATGGGAACCGCCCCTCGAATGACGGTCGCAGAAAACCTCTTGTTAGCCAACCAACGTGGCAAACGCCGCACCTTGCGCTTACGCCGATTAAATCAGCACATGGCCCACTTCAAGGAACTGACGGCTTCCATGGATAATAACGGTTTATCCGACCGACTCAACACCGCTACGGAAAATCTTTCCGGTGGTCAACGCCAAGCTTTGAGTTTCTTAATGGCAACGGAACAGCGGCCCGACTTATTACTACTCGATGAACATACGGCCGCCCTCGACCCTAAAACCAGCGAACAACTGATGGTGCAAACCAATCAGCGGGTCACTCAGGAAAAATTGACTTGCTTGATGATCACCCACCATTTAGACGACGCTTTAAAGTACGGCAACCGCCTCATCGTCTTGGATCAGGGTCAAATTAAGTACGACGTTCGTGACGAAGAAAAAGCCCAACTCACGAAGGAACAACTCCTAAGTTTCTTCGATACGATCGAATAGGTTAGGCACTACAACCTAAAAATCTCCTTAAGCTAATCACTACGGCTTAAGGAGATTTTTTGTGTCTTAACTCAGTCTAAAATCACCGCCAACACTGCATACTATCAGTGACAACCGAACAAAATTCAATAAGTATCTAATTTTTATTAGTTCAACTTTCACTCATCAGTATCAGTAAATAGATTCCCCCGTAATTAATTATGTAACCGTTTTGTTTGCTAGTCCACTTGGGTAGTGTTATATTCAATTTAGAATAGTTCTAAACTAAAATTGGAGGTTCGTCTATAATGAAAGTTATTGTCGTTGGTTCTTCACATGGTGGTTATGAAACAGTTCGTGGTATTTTGGCTGCTCAGCCGGATACAGAGATTCAGTGGTACGAAAAGGGCGACTTTCTGTCCTTCCTATCCTGTGGGATGCAGCTCTACCTTGAAGGCGTCGTAAAAGACGTTAATAAAGTGAGCTACGCTACCCCTGAAGGTATGCAGGCTCAGGGCGTTCACGTTTTCCTCAACTCAGAAATCGCTAAAGTTCAACCTGATCAACATACGGTACACGTTATTGATTACGCTAGCGGTCAGGAACGTGATGAAAGCTATGACAAGTTAGTCTTAAGTGTCGGCGCCGTCCCATTTGACCTGCCCGTTCCCGGACACGACCTTCAAAACGTCTACGCGATGCGGGGACGTGACTGGGCGATGAAACTGAAAGCCAAGACGGTCGATCCAACCGTTAAAAACGTGGTTGTCATCGGCTCCGGTTACATTGGTATCGAAGCGGCCGAAGTCTTTGCGAAAGCTGGCATGCACGTCACGGTTATCGACCTCTTGCCACGCTTGCTCAGCCTCTACTTGGACCAAGAATTTACCGACATTTTGACGAAAACAATGACGGCACACGGTATCTATCCCGCCGTTGGTCAAGGTATCAAATCATTTGAAGGTCAGGACGGTCACGTCACCAAAGTCGTTACTGACCAAGGCGAATACCCAGCCGACTTGGTTGTTTCGGCGGCTGGAATTCGACCAGCTACCGGTTTCTTAAAGGACGTTGTCGACTTAGACGATCACGGGCTGATCAAAATCAACGATCACCTGCAAACTAGCGAACCAGACATTTACGCCGTTGGGGATGCGACCTTAGTGCCATTCGCCCCAACTGGTAAGGACAACCGGATTGCCTTAGCAACGGTTGCTCGTCGCCAAGGTCGGATTGCCGCACAAAACTTATTAGGCGGCGATTTCCCAATGGTACCCGTTTCGGGTTCATCGGCCCTCTCCGTTTTTGACTATCACTTTGCCTCAACCGGGATCAAGGAAGGAACTAGTGATAAGCTAGGCGTCAAGAGTGCTTCAGTATTAGTGACCGACACCATTCGGCCGAAGTTCGTTCCGGAATCGGACGGTAATACTAAAGTTTGGTTCAAGTTGACCTTTGACCCAGAAGACGGTCGGGTCCTCGGCGCACAAATCATGTCAAAGGCTGACGTAACGGCAAATATTAACGCCATTTCCGTCGCCATTCAAGCGAACATGACCGTGGCCGACCTCGCCTACGCCGACTTCTTCTTCCAGCCTGGCTTCGACCGGCCTTGGAACATCATTAACGTGGCCGCACAAAAGGCACTCGTTGATTTGAAATAGTTTAATTTAACCGTTAATTACATCAAAACTGCGTAGCTACTGCTGGCAATGAATGTCAGCAGTAGCTACGCAGTTTTTTTAATTATTAAAATCTGAAAATATTGCTGTCAACATTTTAATAACAGCAATAATGCTTTCCAAATCATCGGAGGTTATCGCTGATAGCATCGGTCGTGAAGGTGACCTTTGACCGGTGATTTTCCGGTCTTAGGCCACGGACGGTCCGGAACAGCTGTCATTTAAAGAGTGTTCCGGGCGAGAGGCTAGACCGCTCCTCAGGCTAGCCTCGGTCCCACGACCGCATGTTATCAGCGACAACCGGATTGAATATATGGTTAATAAATATTAATCAGACCCTGAGTGCCTTGGTCTCCCAGGCCCTTAACGTCGACCATGACTTCGTAAAGGCGTTTTGCTTGGGCCGTTGCGACTAAATCCAAGCCCATGGCATCCGCCTCGCTCAACGCGATTCTTAAATCTTTCAAGAAGTGGCGCGCAAAGAACCCCGGGGTATAGTCATCCTTCAAGATGCGGGGCACGTAATTTTCCATACTCCAGTTATCAGCACCACCACTAGATAAGGTTGCTAACACCTTCTGTGGGTCCAAACCAGCAGCCTTTGTGTAAAGTAACATTTCGGTTAACCCCGTCATCGTACCGGCAATCATAATTTGGTTGGCCATCTTAGCGTGTTGCCCCGTGCCAGCGGCCCCAAAATGATTGACCTTGTGCCCGATAACGTTAAACAACGGCAACATGGCTTGGTAAGTTGCCGTGTCCCCACCGACCATGATCGTTAGCGTGGCGTTCTTGGCGCCAATGTCACCACCCGATACCGGTGCATCCATCGCGTGCATGTCGTGTGCCGTGGCGTAAGCGGCAATCTTTGCCGCCAACTTAGGCTGACTCGTTGTCATGTCGACGACCGTCTTGCCTTTTGCTAAACCGGCAAAAATCCCCGTTTCACCAAAGTAGACTTCTTCGACGTCTTTCGGAAAACCAACCATTGTAAAGACCACGTCACTTTGTTGCGCAACTTCGGCTGGCGAAGCGGCCCAAACCGCCCCTTGTGCCACTAAGTTGTCGGTCTTACGCTTGGTTCGGTTATAAACCACCAACTGATGGCCCGCAGCCATCAAATTTTGAACCATTGCGGCGCCCATGACGCCGGTCCCAATCCAACCAATTTTCATCTTTAACGTCCCTTTCTAAACCACCATTCACGCATTTTTAACTGACTTGCCGCCGCCGCCAAACGTGCACGCCCATCGTCACAACAAATGCCACTAATACAATGCCGCCAAACGCACTGGCAGGAATTTCAATTCCAATGGCCGGAATCGACAGGAATAATTTAATCGCAATGATGACGATTAAACAATACGCCATCGTTTCCAGCTCCGGAATCTTGCGCATTAGTCGCATAATGACCTCGGCAATGCCCCGCATGCAGGCAATCCCAATCATCCCACCAATGAGGACAATGACCGGGTTATCCGAAATAGCGAGCGATGCTAACACCGAATCAATTGAAAAAATAATGTCCATCATTTCAATTTGTAATACCACCGACCAAAAACGACTAAGTCCTAAGAAGCGGCGCTGCCGACGCTGCTTTTTAGGCCGTGTCTCCCCCGGCTTGGGTTGTGTAAAGAAACGATAAACTAAATATAAAAGATACCCGGCGCCTAGAACTTTGATTTCCCAAAAACCAATTAGGTAGGTCCCAATGCCAATAATCAAAAAACGAAACAGATACGCGCCCCATAAACCATAGAATAATGATTTTTCACGTTCTTGCAAATTATCTAGACTCTGTGTTTGCGCTGCTAACACGACGGCATTATCAACCGATAGTAGGCACTCAATCACAGCCAACGACAGGATAATTAACCAATCCTTGGCCGACGTAATCACGCTGCCCCAATTAGCAACACTAAAGAAGGGTTCGTATAATTGTTCCAGTAAATGTAACACGCAACAACCTCTTTCTGTTTGTAATAATTACTCTCTTCTAGTATACCTGTTATATTGTGACCTGAAATAATCAAACGAGACTTTATGTAAATAATAGTCTACGAATTAAATTTAAACGAGGTGGTACTTCATGGAAATTGGTCCGTTATCTGAATGGGTTGGTGCGTTAGCAGAATTTATTGCGGTGGCCGTTGCACTATTTTTACCCTACTACACCGCACGTAAAACCCGCCGGCAACGGTTACGCCGCTACCAACACATCGTCGATCAATCTTTAAAGCTTGCGGCAGCCAACCAGCTAACCGAAGACTTTCGTGATTTTCAATCATTCGTCAAAATCACGCTTCAACTAGATATGGATGATACGGCCGTCGAAATTTTAGAGGTCGGTCAGTCCCTAGTTATCACGGTCAACGGGGCGACGACCCTCGATACGGCTCAATTAAAAACCGTTGATGAGCTTCAACAACAATTAAGGGCGATTAAAATATAGCCAATCCCAGTACACATTAAACGGTGGTTGAGGAATGAATCAGCTCCATTTCTTAACCACCGTTTTAGTTTGATTTGATTAAATTAATCCTGTTTATTCGCTTCTACTAGCGTCTTAATCACCTTTGCTGGCACACCCGCAACCAACATGTTAGCGGGAACGTCGTGTGTCACCACTGCACCGGCAGCCACCACCACGTTGTCGCCAATCGTGACCCCGGGCGTAATCGTGACTTTACCACCAATCCAAACATCATTGCCAATTGTCACTGGGCTGCCCTTTGCCAGCGACGCTCGCCGTCCCCGTGCCGTTAAAGGATGGTTCACCGTATAAATATCGACGTTAGGACCAATCATAACATTGTCGCCAATCGTGACCGGCGCAATATCCAAAACAGTCAGATTATAATTACTCAAGAAATTATCACCCACGTGAATATTGCGCCCGTTATCACAGTTGAAATTGGCCTGAACCGAAACGTTTTGGCCACACGATCCCAAAATCTCCTTGATTTTTTGGCTTTGGGCTTCAGGATCACTGGGGGCAATCGTGTTAAATTCCTGACACAACTTTGCGGCCCGCGCTTTTTGTGCGACTACCTCAGCCGCCTTAAAGTTATACCAGTCACCAGCTTCTAATTTATCTAATTCTGACATATAGCGTCCTCCTAACTATTTATACTTTTAGCATAACAGTTAGTGTCCACTCTAAGTCAAGCCTAACGTTTAAATTCCGTCATCAACCGACGCAGTTCAGCGTTATCTTCCGCCGTTCCAATCGTCAACCGTAGCCACCCGGGACGTAATTTTGTCCGTAATAGATACCCATTTTGGCGTAAATATTCAGCTAACGCTTCAGCTTGCGGGTCCGCAAAGAAAATAAAGTTTGCGGCCGACTCGTCAAACTGGTAACCGTTAGCCTCGAAATAGGCCTGCCACCGCTTGCGTTCGACCGCGTTTTTGGCGACGGTTTCCTTCACAAAGTCTTGGTCAGCTAAAGCGGCAACCGCCGCCACCTGCGTCAACGAATTCACATTATAGGGCAACCGCACCGCCTGCATCGTCGGGGCGTACTTAGGCGCAAACACCGCGTACCCGATTCGAAAGTTCGCCAGCCCGTACGCTTTAGAAAAAGTCCGCATCACAACGACGTTTTCGTACTTGGCCGGTAACTGCATCGCCGTCGTTTCCGCCGCATCCGGCACAAAGTCCAAGTAAGCTTCGTCAATTAACACCATGGTCGTTGCGGGCACTTGGCGAATAAACGCCTCGATTGCTGACAAGGGCTCCACCGTTCCGGTCGGATTATTCGGGTTGCAAAGCCAGACCATTTTAACGGCCGGGGTCAGTGCACTCGCTAACCCAGCAAAATCAACGTGGTCATTCGCAAGCGTCGGGACCGTTACGAGCTCGGCCCCTTCAATGGCCGCGTGCAGCCCGTATTCTGAAAATGTTGGCCCCGAAACGAGGACTTGGTCGCCCGGTTCCAAAAATGTCCGTGACACCATCACGATCATTTCATCTAGCCCAACACTGAAAACGAGCTGGTCCGGGGCTACCTTTTCCTGTTTCACAACGGCATCCCGGAGCACCCGTGCCTCTGCATCCGGATAACGATTGGCTTGGTTAAAAGCCCAACTTTTAACCGCTTGCTCAACGGCCGGTGACGTCCCGTACGGATTTTCATTAGCCGAGAGCCGGACTAACTTTTTTACGCCTAACTCCCGCTGCAATTCAGCGAGCGGCTTTTCCGGGACGTAAGGTTGTAACTGTCGAATGCTTGCTTTCATACGCGCATCCCCCTATAAGTTTTTGATTTCTGGACGATCCTTGTAGTCACTCATCTTACCTTCACGCTTAGCCAATTCAGCTTTAATTTGGTCAAAGCTGACGCCGCGTTCAACTAGTAACACTAAGACGTGATAAAATAGGTCCGCCGTTTCGTAGACCAGCTCATCATCCCCGGGATTTTTGGCCGCCACGACGACTTCGGTCGATTCTTCACCCACCTTTTTCAAAATTTTATCCAAACCCTTAGTAAATAAGTAATCGGTGTACGATCCCGCCTTAGGGTTTTGTTTACGTTCAGCAATCATTTGATAAAGTTCTTCCATATTTTGCATATTTAAGTCCCACTTTCTATTTAATTGTATTAAAAAAGCAACTGCGGTGGCCCGTGTGACAGGCCGGTCCGTGCGGATGAACCGCAATTAACAAGGTGTCCTGGTCACAATCTAACTGAATGCTGACGACATCTTGCAAATTACCGCTCGTCGCACCCTTGTGCCATAACTCCTGTCGCGACCTAGACCAGAACCACGTCTGACCCGACGCCAACGTCCGCCGGTAACTTTCCGCGTTCATCCACGCCACCATTAGAACGTCCTTAGTTTCTGCATCAGTGACGACGGTCGTCACTAAGCCGGCACCCTTCTCAAAGTCTGGTTTCATCGTACGACCACCCCTTGTTCTTTCAACGTCTGTTTAACGTCACCAATCGTCAGTTCACCATAGTGGAATACGGAAGCAGCGAGGGCCCCGTCAACCGGCGTATTCTTGAAAACAGAGACGAAATCTGCGACCTGACCAGCCCCACCGGAAGCAATCACAGGGACGGGAACGGCCGCACTGATTAGCCGATATAACCGTTCGTCGAACCCCGCCTTAGTGCCATCCCGGTCCATACTGGTGACGAGCAATTCGCCGGCACCTAAGGCCACCGCGCGTTTTGCCCAGTCGATTGCGTCGAGATCCGTTACTTGCCGACCGCCATGCGTGTACACCCGGTACATTTGACTAGTGGCATCCCACGCCGTATCAATGGCGACGACGATGCACTGGTTGCCAAATTTGCGAGCCCCCGCTCGAATCAGTTCTGGGTTAGCCACGGCCGCCGAGTTAATCGCCGTTTTATCCGCGCCAGCGCGTAGCATCCGTTGCATATCCGCAACACTACTAATACCACCGCCAATCGTCAGGGGCATGAAAACTTGTGCCGAGACCTTTTCAACCATGGTCGCCATCGTTTGGCGGTGTTCGTTCGTCGCCGCAATGTCTAAAAAGACTAACTCATCCGCGCCCTGTTGCTGATAAGCACTAGCAATGGCGACGGGAGCACCCACATCGGTCAAATTCACGAAGTTGACCCCTTTTTTGACGCGGCCATCAGCAACGTCTAAACAGGGAATAATGCGCTTTGCAATCATCCGTCCACCTCCGCTAACGCTGGCAACGTCACCTTACCGGCGGCCAGCGCCTTGCCGATAATCACATCCTGAAACCCACTTGCTTGTAGCAACTGGACGTCACTCAGATTCCGGACGCCCCCACTCGCAATCAGATTAGCTTTGGGACACTTTTCCTTTAGCTGTAAGTACAGCCCAATATTAGGCCCTCGAAGCGTGCCGTCACGTTCAACGTCCGTCACGATAAAGTGCCGGGCGCCCGCTTGGACCATGGCCCGCATGAGTTGACTCATTTTGGTTTGGGACTGTTCGAGCCACCCGTTAATGGCGACGTAGCCATCCTGACCGTCAATTCCAATGACAATCCGTTCCGGACCATACTCAGCCAAGAGCCGTTTCACTAACGCCGGCTGGGTTAACGCCACTGAGCCCAAGATCAACCGGTCAATGCCAAGTGTTAAGTAACGTTGCGCAAGCTCAAAACTCCGAATCCCACCGCCAAGTTCCATCAGACCCGTAAAGGCCTTCCGAATGGCCGCAATCGTCGCGTAGTTTTGGGGCTGGCCATCCTTAGCACCGTCTAAATCAACCACGTGTAATTGCTCGATCCCCGCCGCGTTAACGGCACGCGCCTGCGCAACGGGGTCAGCGTTGACGACCGTGGTCTGATCAAAGTCGCCCTGATAAAGGCGTACACTCTGACCGACTTTTAAATCAATTGCTGGAAAAATCATTCGCACTCACCATTTCCTTAAAAGCGGCTAACTGCGCTAAGCCCACCCGGCCGCTTTTTTCCGGGTGAAACTGCATCCCAATGACGTTACCTGCCTGTACGATACTCGGGACCGTTACCCCGTGTTCAACGGTCGCCACGATTTCATCTTCCGGACACACCGCGTAATACGAATGAACAAAGTAGGTAAACGCCGCATCGATACTCGCAAAGGGGCTAGTGGCTTGTCGGAGCACGTTTTGATTCCAGCCCATTTGAGGCACCTTCACTTCGGGACTCGCCGGCAGCGCGGCAACGTGACCTTGTAGTAGCCCTAACCCGGCGTGTTCACCATACTCACTGCTACTTTCAAATAGCAGCTGCATGCCTAAACAGATGCCGAGCAACGGTTTGCCTTGCCGCCCGAGTTGTTGTAGCACGTCCACTAACTTCCGGGAACGTAAGGCGTCCATGGCGGCGGCGAAAGCCCCGACCCCTGGTAGAATTACGGCGTCCGCACTCGCTAAAGTTTGCGGATCAGCCGTCAAGCACGTTGGAACATTTAAATACGTAAACGCTTTTTGTAAATTGCGTGTATTCCCGGTGTCATAATCCACAATCGCAAACATTTAAATCACGCCCTTAGTTGAGTTCACGCCAATAATGTCGGGATTAATCGTAACGGCATCCCGCATTGCCCGACCAAACGCTTTAAATAAACTTTCAACTTTGTGGTGGGTGTTGCGCCCGTATAAGATTCGGGCGTGCAAGTTCATCTCAGCCGCAAAGGCACACGCCTGAAAAAAGTCTTCCACCGTTTCGGTATCCAAGCCGCCCAAGCGGGGATTCGTCAGTTCGGCGTCAAAAACCAAGTATGACCGACCGCTTAAATCAACACTCACTTGGCCTAACGTTTCATCCATGGGGACAAATTCAGTGCCGTAGCGTTCAATGCCAGCTTTATCGCCGAGCGCTTTTTTAAAACATTCGCCCAGCACAATGCCCGTGTCCTCAGTCGTGTGGTGTGGATCTACGTCCAAGTCGCCGTGACACTTGACGATCAACCCAAAGCGCCCGTGCTTGGCAAAGAGGTTCAGCATGTGATTCAAAAAGCCAATCCCCGTATCAATTTCAATACCGCTTTGTTCATCCAAGTTCAAACTAATTTCAATTTGAGTCTCTTTAGTGACCCGTTTAATCGTTGCTTGTCGCATATCGGTTCCTCCCTTAAAAAACTAGTCGTAATAAGTATCGAAGCGGGATTCAATGGCCCGCGCGTGGCCTTCCAATCCTTCGACCCGCGCCAGCGTCGTAATCGCGGACGCTTCCCGGGCTAACGCATCCTTGGTGTACTGAATAAAGGACGTCCGCTTAACGAAGTCGTAGACCCCGAGTGGTGAAGAAAACCGCGCCGTCCCACTCGTTGGCAAAATGTGGTTTGGTCCCGCAACGTAATCGCCCAAGGGTTCTGAAGCGTATTTGCCTAAAAACACGGAACCCGCATTGCGAATTAAGTTCAGGTACTGAGTTGGGTCACGTAACTGGATCTCCAAGTGTTCTGGTGCCACCGTGTTCATTAAGTCAAACATGTCTTCGACCCGACTAACCACCGCAATGAACCCTTTTTCATCAACCGCCTGCGTGGCGATTTCAGTTCTGGGGAGGACTTTTAGTTGTGACGTCACGTTGTCACTGACCGCCTGCGCCAACTTTTGACTATCGGTAATTAAGATTGGCCGGGCCCGCCGATCGTGTTCCGCCTGACTCAATAAATCGGCCGCGAGTTGCCGGGGATCCGCACTGTCATCCGCGATAATCCCAATTTCAGAGGGTCCGGCCACCATATCGATGGCTACTTGCCCAAAGACTTGCTTCTTGGCGGTTGCCACGTAGATGTTCCCCGGACCAATGATCTTATCGACCGCTGGAATGGATTCCGTCCCGTACGCTAACGCCGCGATGGCTTGAGCGCCCCCAACTTGATAAATCGCATCGACACCCGCCAGCTTGGCGGCGGCCAAGACTGCCGGATTAATCCCGTCTTTTTGGGGTGGCGTGACCATGATCACCTGGTCAACACCCGCAATCTTGGCTGGTAACGCACTCATCAAAAGTGTGGACGGGTAAGCCGCAGTCCCACCCGGAACATATAGTCCGACCCGCTTAAGGGGCAACAGTTTTTGCCCCCGTAATACGCCCGGTTGCTCCGCATCAATGAACCCCGTCGCCTTTTCCTTTTCGTGAAAGCTCGTAATGTTGCGCTTCGCAAGTTGTAAAGCTGCTTTGACGTCCGGCGCTAAGTTCGCATATGCGTCATCGATAACGGCGGCGTCCAGTTTAAATTGCTTTGGCGCCACCCCATCGAACTTGGCCTCGTATTGCCGAAGCGCCGCGTCCCCGTTTTGAATCACATCGGTGATGATGTCACGAACCGTTGCTTCCACTTTTAAATCGGTCAGCTGCTGGGTCTTGGTTTGAACTAGTTTTTTTAAATTGCTCAGATTTTCATTAATAATTTTCATTTTGAAAACTCCTTTGATGGCTGCGTAATGACGGCCGCTAATCGGTCAACCAGGTCATAAATGGCTTGTTGATGTTGTTTTAATGCTAAGCGGTTCACAACTAGCCGGGTCGAAACCGGCTGTAGATAATCGTAAATTTGAAGTTGGTTTTCTCGTAGCGTCGTACCCGTTTCCGTAATGTCCACGATGGCATCCGCTAACCCGGTCAACGGCGCAAGCTCGACTGAACCCTCAATCTTGATGATTTCAACGTCTTGGCCCAACTGGTCGAAGTAGCGTTGGGTAATGCGGGGATACTTGGTACCGATGATTTTGCGCTGCGGTGCCCGGGGGTCAAAATCACTCGTGGATGCGAGAACAAATTGACAAACCCCAACGCCTAAATCTAACAATTCGTATTGGGTACTCTGCCGCTCCGTTAAAATATCGCTACCGACGATGCCAATATCGGCTGCCCCCCGTTCAAGGAAGGTCGTCACGTCCGGGCCCTTCGCCAAAATAAACTCGTACGGTTGGGTTTCTGAATCGAAAATCAAACGCCGCTGTTTATTGCGTACCAGGGAACAATCCACCCCCGCCGTTTCTAACAACGGTAAAACTTGCTGTTCAACGCGCCCCTTAGTCAGGGCAATTTTAATTCGCTCACTCATCATCAACGCCTCCCGTTAAATCAATCAACTGTGCCCCTAACCGTTGTGCTTCAGCCCGCGCACCAGCTAAGTCAGACGCTAAACTCAACGTCGCGTTAGCTTGTTTTGCTAAGTAGGCTTCCGCTTCGGACCACTGACTCGTGTTGAAATAAATCAGTTTCTGGGGACCTAATACCGGGGGCTGAGCAGCTAACGTGGTAAGTAAGTCCACGTTGATGCCCATGCCAACGGCCGGTTCGGATTCGGCCTGAAAATTAGCTAGCAGCTGATCGTAACGTCCGCCACTGAATAAGTAACCCGCGCCTGCCTGCGAATAGCCCCGAAACGTCAAGCCGGTGTAATACTTCTGCGGCGCCTGACTACTCAGATCCAGCGACACGGGCTGGTCAGGCATCGTGGTTTTCATCCACGTCACTACTCGCTGTAACCGTTGTAAGCTCGGTTGAACGTTTTCTGGCAGTGGTGCCGCAGCTAATTGCGCTAAAACTTGGTCCGGCCGGCCAAACAAGCGTGGCCAACCTTGTAGAAATGGGTAAATGGCTTGATCCTGATAAGCCGCAATCAAAGCTTGATACTGTGGCACCCGCTTATTGAACAGGGCGTTTAAAATGGCCGCTTGGGTTTGACCGTCGCTCGTTAAGCTGGCTACCACGCGTTGTGCAAACTGCGCGTCACCCAGCTCAATTTCAACGTCATCCGCAATTAATTTCTGACTAAGTTGTTGGGCAATCGTCAAACATTCAAATTCAGCCTTGATCGTGTCGTACCCGATTAGTTCCACTCCGGCTTGCGTGACCTGGTTGTAAGACCCTGAAAGTTGGCGGCTGACCCGGAAGATATCGCCGACATAACTAAACTTGCAAGGTAACGAAACGTTCGTTGCACTGATAAAGCGCGCGATTGGTAATGTTAAGTCCGGACGTAGGACTAAGGTCTGCCCCGCATCGCCAAGCAAGCGGTAGAGTTGGTAATTACCTTTTTGGTAAGGGTCAAAGACCGCTTCATTTTCTAGTAACGGTGTCGCAATTGGCGCCAGCCCCCGCTGCTTAAAATGGGCTTGAATCACCGTGATCAGTTGTTGCTTACGCTGTGCCCACTGCCCAAATTCGTCGCGAGTTCCTAATGGTAATAAGTGTTGTAACATGCTAACGCCTCCTTAAATTGCGCTGTTGAATCAAAAAACGCCCCTTTAGCAAATTTGCTAAAAGGACGTTTACACGTGGTTCCACCTTAATTCGTCATCAGCTCACACTGATAACCTCATGTTGACCGAAGTCAACTTGGATAACGAATCCAATTCGGCTGGAGCTAATGAGACTGGTTCACCCCAGCAGTTCATAGATGTGATTCGTTAATCATGTCTGTTCGGTTCGCAGCTACCCGAGCTCTCTGGATTGAGGGATGATTAATTACTTTTTCTAATCACGACTGTTTTATTAAAATTTGATTAGTTATTTAATTTAAAACTCATTCTAATGACTAATATGGCATCTGTCAACCATTAATTAATTTTTTTATCAGATGGTAACCGCGACCGACACTATCGATGTCATGCGCATCGGACCCGTAAACCAGCGGAATACCTAACTTTTGCGCCCGTACCAAGATTTGATTTCCCGGGTAAAAATCATTACATTCTGGTTTATACAAACCAGCAAGGTTCAAATCTAATTCCCGGCCCTGCTGCTTGATTCGGGCTAACGCCTGATCGACCAGGGCTAAATTAGTCGTGTCTAACGGTGCAGTCAGCCCAAAGTAGTCCTGATATTTCCGGACCAAGCTCATATGCCCAATTCGTTGCGGCGTATACGGTCCGAAGTCCGCTTGTACTGAACTTAATACCGTCCGGTAATACTGCTTAAAGAGCCGTTGTGGGTCCTCAAACCACTGTGAAAAACCGGCTTGAAAGTCCGCTGTCGATAAATCGATACACCAAAAGTGACCTTGGGCACCCCGCATAAAGTGCACCGATAAAATGTTTTCTTGCGTTTGAGCCCCGTATTGCGCTAAAAACTGCTTCGTCCACGCTTCGTAGCCCGGTAAAAAGTCAACTTCAAACCCAATTGAAATGTCGATTTGATTGGCATACTTAGCTTGCAAACCACGTGCTAAGTCTAAGTATTCGTCGACTTGGTCTACCCGTAAAGAAGCTTCGGTATACCCCACCGGATCACCGGCCAATTCCGTTTGAAACTCTGGCGGCAACGGTGCGTGTTCGGTTATACAATAGCGTTGAAATCCCATCCGAATCGCCCGTTGAACCATCTTTTCAGTTGATTCACCACTACCGTGAGGACATAGTTCCGTATGGGTGTGTCCGTCTACTAGCATCTTCTCATCTCCTTTTAATATTTTAATCATATTCAAACATAGTTTAACCGCTAATACAAGTCGTACCATCAGCGCCTGTGACGCTAGACCGCACTTTGATACTGGTTCTGCTTGACGGAGCGCTAAATTTAAACTTTCCCCATGAAACCTTAGAACAAAAAAGCTAGCCTTACAGTAAATGACTTACTGAAGACTAGCTTAAAATTGATTCTTTATTTACTCAGCCAAGTTCGGATACTTGGCCAACTTTCATGGTTAATAATCATCCGTGGTAACTGGTTCATACTAGTTTGGTCCGTGACGATCCCCACGTTTAACGTGGCAATCCCAGACGTCAGGCCTTGACGACTTAGGAACCGGTTGATGCGATCAGGACCACTACCATACGGATATGCAAACATGTCGGCGTTAACGCCCATGTGTTGCTTCATTTCACGCTTACTCGTGGCAAAATCTTGCGTAAAGCGGTGGTATTCCTTCGGTTGATCAAAAATTGGATTGAACTTTTTCGTTAAGTAGTGCATATCATGGGTGTGCAACCCTAATGTCATCAAGTCACCGGCCTGCTTTTTGGCCCCTCTAATCTGTGACCAAGTGGCTAATTGGGTTCCTTCACGGTAGCGTCCGGTATTCCCCGTAATAATGAATACCGTAAATGGCAAGTGGTACTTTTTCATCGTTGGCAACGCGTTGTCGATCATCGTTCGGTCAATATCATCAAAAGTTAGGACTACGTACTTCCCTTTAATCGGTTTGTGGCTAGCCTTCATGCGCGCCATTTCCGCACTAGAAATCACTTTAACGTGGTGCTTGTGTAAGTACGTCATTTGACTTGCAAACTGGTCAGCCGGCACGTCAAAATCATGTAATTGTGAATTACTGGATAACACCCGGGAAATATCAACTCCCGGCGTATTTTTTAAGATCCGATGATAACAGAACACAATAATCCCGTTTTTATTTTTCGCGTCGTCAGCTGGTAACGCATAGTTGGTATCTTTTTCACGGTTAAATTCAAAATTCTTTTGCACCGTGAAGCCCATACCAACAACGATTAAAATAGCGACGGCCCAAATTAATAGTTTACGCCTGCTTCTTTTCACTGTTTGTCCGCCCCCGTAATTTTCTTAAGCGCATTGCTGCGTATAGGCCAACCACCAGTGAAACTAGCGCGATAATGCCAATCACAATGCCATATAACTTATAATCAAGGTTTAATAACAAATAAAAACTAACTAACGAGTCGCTATAAATGTGCAGGATAAAACTAATGTTTACCACAATCACAAATGCCACGAACAACCATAGTGCAATTAAAATCAAGCTTCTACCAATGGTCCGCGGACGACTCGTTTTCTTACGAATAATATAATGTCTTCTTTGTCCTGGTTGCATTACTTCAACCCCCGATCAGGACTTGTCCAAGTACCAATCCGGTCCGGATCCAAGATAAATGAAATGATGGCTGCAATACAGCTAATCAAATTGATCATCCAGTAGTACAAAATATAGATTGGCACTAATAAGAAATCACGCCACTGTAGATAAGCCGCAGCTTGTGACGCCCGGAAACCAATCGCAAATTGTGTAAAACTAATAATCAATAGAATCAGTAAAATGTCCCCATCCAGTTGAACCGTGTGGACAAAAGCTAAGTTTAAGACCCATGAAACCAAACTTAACGCGGTACAAATTGCCCACACGTTACTGATAACTGTTTCTGATAACAGGGCCCGTTTACTGAGTGATCCGTGCATGAGAATATCCCAATTCCCAGCTAACACTTCTAGACCACCCCGTGACCAGCGTTGCCGTTGACGGATAAGGTTCCGAATAGATTCGGGCACAAGAATCCAGCAAATCGCGCGCGGTTCATAGCGCACTTGCCAACCATGCCGATACATCCGCCAAGTAATGTCGATGTCTTCAGTCATGACGGCTGCGTTCCAGCCTCCCACTGATTCCAACGCTTCACGCCGAAAAGCCACGATTACACCCGAAACCGTCGTAATTCGCCCAGCCAAAAAGGCCTGCGCTTTTTTAATAATATCAATCACACCGATATACTCCAGCAATTGGAGCCGTCCTAAGATGGTCGTTCGGTTACGAACAACCGGCTTCCCCGCAACGGCGCCAATGTGCGGATTACTGTTGAGCGTTTTGACTAACTCCGTCAACGACTGGTAATCCAAAATGGAATCCGAATCGATTCCTAAGATATACTCACCCGTTGCAACCTTTAGTCCCTGGTTAAGCGCGTTCGCTTTCCCTTGATTGACCTCAATTGGCACAATCTTAATCGTGATTTTATCTTGATAAGCTTTTTGTAACTCGTACATCATCGCAAGCGTCTGGTCGTCACTCTTATCATCAATTAAAATCACTTCAAAATGATGATAGTGTAACGCAGCAATTGAAGCGACCGCTCCCTTCAGCGTGTCCTCTTCATTATGTGCTGGTACCAAAATGGAAACGAGCGGCGACGTTGCCACCGTTAGTTTCTCCCGCTGCTCAGAGCGTTGTAAGCGTCCAAAATAAAGACACCCAATGATCCAAATCGCTGCTACTAAAATTGGATACCCAATCACAAAGTCGTTCATGACGTTTATAACCCACATGTATAAAAAACTCCTTTAATCCATTAACCCCGTTGTGTCCAAAGAAACGAAACGCAATTCTGAAATATTAAACAAATTATTTTAACACGATAAACTTAGTTAACCGGTTGAACGACATAAATCATTAATTTAACGTCATAATCGTTGCGATTAAAATTCCATTGGGGCGTTTTGTGTCCCACCACGTTCTCTAAGCTTTCCCTAATTTATTAATATCAATCACAAAAACAGCCGTACTAATGATATGCTCAAATTAATCACGTGACAACATTTCCATAATTTTCAAAACTAAGTTATCCTCATTATTTTAAAGGAAGTCATTATGCACGAACTCATCTTAAAACTTTATCAGCTCGCACTTTCCAGCCATATCGTCAGCACACTGCTTGAACCCGTTCACATCGTGATCCTACTCTTACCGGTAGCCACACTTGCATTAGCAATTATTATTTTGACGGGTCAGTTGCGGCTAAGAACGACGTTAACGACCCGGAATCTCATCAGCACCTATTCTTTTATCTGGTACATCGCCGTCGCCTACCTGCTGATTATCTTGCCGTTGCCGACCCGTTCTTCGGTCGCCGCGCTAACCACGGCATCGTATAATCTGCACCCGTTCTACTTTCTTGAGCAGCTGAAGTTACTGACACCATTTCAACTGCACGACACTAGTACTTGGGTTAGCGCCTTTACTTCGTCCACTTTCTTTCAACCATTTTTTAATATCTTGCTCTTTATGCCAATCGGGGCTTATTTGAAATGGCGCCACCACTGGTCATTAGGTCTGATTACTTTGATCAGTTTTACGCTATCGCTCTTTTTTGAAACGACCCAATTGACCGGGCTGTACGGCTACTATTCCCGTGCCTACCGGATGTTTGACGTAGATGACCTGCTCATGAACACTTTGGGTGGCATCGTTGGTGCCGTCGGGCTTGTTTTCATTCCACAGCGGTGGCGCAATCAGGATCATTCGCCGGTGCTGAACTGGCAAAATCACCCCATCAACTGGCGCCGAATCGGGGCACTTTTAGTTGACTGGCTATTAATTGCCGGTTTCGACGGCGTCTACTTTGTCCTAGTGAAACACTACGGCTGGCAGCTCCCACATGATTTTCGCTGGCTATACATTGCCAATATCTTAGTCTTTTTCATTTTGCCCGCACTCCTTACCGGGAAAACCATTGGGGGACGATTGTTTAATAGTCGGATTCAATCCCAAGCTGGGCACCGCGCCAACTTCTTTCAAATTCTCATTCATTACGGGGGGCTCTACTTCGTTGGGCTGCCACTGTTATTCTTGGACTTGTGGCTCTTTAATCGCCTTGGCAACGTTCCTACGCCGTCCCTGACCCGGTTAGACATTTACCTGGTCATTGTTTCACTATTACTCTTAATAATCAGTTACGACTTATTGCTAGCGCTGTTTAATCGTCAACACCGATTGTGGTGTGAACAACTCAGTCACACACTTATTATCTAGGACACCTGGTCTGACGGCGATTACAAAAATCTACCTTTACGTTAGCCGGTCACTCGTGTTAAATTGAGAGTAAATCAAACTTCTGGAAGTTAAAACTATGATAAAAGTACAAGAATTAAGCGACGATTTTCGGTGGGTCGCGGTTAATAACTATACTGATAACGACTATCGTCAACTAATCAACGATGAGCACGTCACCGATGAAATGCTAGGCTATGCCACCGACCAACACGAACGTGGTCGGCTAGAATATGATTCTAAAAGTGCCATTACGACAATTATTTTCGACGTTGTCACCAATAATGAAGATGAGGGGACTTATACGGCTCAAGTCAGCTTCATGCTGATTGACCACACCCTCCTCTCCTTTACGACTGCAAATACTAGTTTTGTCGAAGACATGATTGCGGATGAGATTGATGCCGATTGGGAACACGTCTTGCATCCGTTCGACTACATCTTCGAAGTCCTCTACAAACTGTCACGGCAATACTTTTCTGCCATTAATCAAATCAATAAAGAGCGCCAAAATATTCAAACTAAAATGAAAAAGCAGATCCAACGATCCGTTATTTTACAGTTGATGGATTTGGAAACGACGCTGGTTTACTTTTTAACTTCCCTAAAAAGTAATAACGACTTATTGCAATCGCTCAAGCGGTTCGCACCCGTTAAATTTTCAACTTCGCAAAAAGAACGGCTCGATGACATCATCGTCGAAGCCCAACAAGGGTTGGAAATGGCTAACATCGCGTCAGACATTATCGGGCGGGTTTCCAACGCCTATTCCAACATTTTGGATAATAGTTTGAACAATACTATGTGGTTATTGACCATTTTCTCAATCGTCCTGACCATGCCGAACATCGTCTTTGGCTTCTTCGGGCAAAACGTTGATCTCCCGTTTATGAAAAATCCGTTTGGTTGGGAAATCACCGTGGTCATTGCAATTGGGCTATGTGTTTTGACCATCTGGTTACTGCGCCGCAATTCGTTTCGTAAATGAATCTCGATAACACTAAAAGGCCTTGCTACCAACAATTCGTTGATAACAAGGCCTTTTGTATTTAAGCAGTTAAAAAATCTAAAATTACGATCAACACCATAATAGTGGCGATGGTTATTCCTAAATTGGCCGCTTCGTCGGACAGCCTTGGTGTGCTATGGAGGGACGGTCCCAGCCACGGTGCGGTCTGTGCCCTCGATTCAGAGCCGACAACCCACGTCTCTGAATTGCCCCGCAAGATTGGCAACCTGCCAATCTTGCCGACACAGCACACCAAGGCTGTCCGACTACGCTCAAAATAGATTTACTATTATGATTACTGTAGAATCATCGGTGGCAATCAGAATAGCTAACAAGTAGCCAATCCGTATCAATTAATTGAACGGCTGATATTGGAAAACAATCCGGTCCGTTCGTGGTTGTCCCGGACGCAAGACGATGTCACCAAGCCCAGCATGGTTGATGGCATCCGGAAGGGTCTGTGCTTCAACCGCGACCGCGTTATAGTCACCCCGCTGCTCCGCTGCGCTATCGAACGGATTGGCAGTAAAAATTACTAAGCCGTTCCGGTTTGAAAACACTTTGACTTGGTGACTGCCGTTTGCATCCCCCAAGATGGCAATGGGTTGCCGCTCATCCGGCCGGACAACAAACGTCTCATCAATTTCCTTTTTAGCTGTCGTATTGACGACGTCGTCTACGGCCACTTTCAACAACCGTGGCCGGTTAAAATCAAAGGCAGTTCCCCTAACGGCAACCATTTCACCCGTGGGGACCTTTTGTGCGTCACAGACTAACCGTTGTTGACTATTAACTTGAAGTGATTGCTGAGCCAACGTGCGGCGATCAGTTGTCGTATTCCAGTAAACATGACTAGTTGGATTAAATAGCGTGGGCGCATCAGTCTCCCCTGTAAATTGAATCGTGACCCGATTATGGTTATCCAAGCTGAACTTAATTGTGACATCCAAATTACCGGGATACTGGTCGGTCGTACTCAAGATATGCTTGGACAAGGTCACACTCACCATCTCATTTTCTTGCTCAAGTTTTCCGTCAAAATTAAGGGTGTTAAACCCGTGTGACCCACCATGAATAGAGAAACCCGTGCGATTCATATCGACGTGATAAGTTTTCTGATCAATTTTGAATTTTGCACCACTAAGTCGTCCCGCAACGCGCCCAATTGACTGTCCTACACAATAACCTACGCGCTGATAATCGGCAATTGAATCTAGTCCCCAAATCAACGGTACTTTTCGCCCTTTTTCATAAACGTTAAATGCCTGCCAAACCCCGCCATAGCTTAGAACTGAAATTTCAGTTTTCAAGTCATTCGTTAACGTGTATTGTGTCACTGGCTCACCAGCAATGGCTTCCACAACCCTTTGCTCCGTCTTCAATCTTCATCACTCCTTAAATGTCCTAATGATTTTTCAAAAAAAGAAACCAATCACGTCATCGGCAACTGGTTTCTAAATTTACTTGATTACTTATTTTAATTCTCGCCCACTTCATCTTGGTAAGCCGTATATGCTTGCGTTAACCAATCTGCTGGCAGCTCTTTTGTCGTAACCAAGTACTTATAGTCATACAAATTAGGTAGAAAAGGTAACTTGAGAAAAGTTTTTGCAAACGCATTGGCCGCAATTTCACTTGTCCGTAAGATTGTCCCGTAGCGTTGCCAACCAAATACTTTCGTTAATTTTACCTTGGCAAGCTGTTCATTAACGGGCGTGGCCTTTTCCATTTCCCAATAGTGAAAAAACTCATGTGCTAAGTGAATCTTCAACGCTTGATCATAAGATAAACCACCCGAACGCGCCAAATTTTCAATCGATTCTTTGTAATAAGTCACTTTTGCTGTATGGTCAGGCCCCTCTTCGAACTGTGCCCGTAGTTTAGTTTTAAAGAGCTGACCGGACTTTTCGACCTTAACAATTTTAATATTCGCCTGCTCATACAAACGAGTAATTGATGCGGTCGATACTTGTGAGGCAGCTTTCTGACCAATTTCCAGTGCCTGGGTAATATAACTTCCACGTGCTTCAGGGGGAATCTTATTAAAAAGCAAATCCTGTTTAAGCTCTAAATATCCCAAAAATTCATCTGAATATGCCATTAGTTCCTCCTAAAGTTAAGCTATTTATAGGCAACGGCGATGAGGTGATCATCGTCCTTTACCATTTCCAACTCTACATCAACAATTGACATTAATTGCTCAATCGTCTGCATCCCCGTTAAGTCTAGCATCTTTTCTTTATAGAATAAGAAGACTTTTGGGATGGTCGCATTTGCGTCCGAGTACGTCGTGTGGTCATCAATAAATGGGACCAGTGCATCATCGACTTCATTCTTCTTACAGTGCAACGTAAACGTGTTCTTCTGTTTAAAACGAATCACGCCTTCACGGTCAATGACACAGCTATCGGTCTTTTTACGTTTAAAGAACAACATTCCACTAACAGTCGTTGCGTTTAGCAGTTTCCAACGTCCTGTTTCACTATCTAAACCAACACTATTGATATCAGCGCCCAGTGCATTAGCTGCTAATTCGCGGTACTGTTGTTCATCCAAAGCCGTTTCACTGAAGTTCTTTTGCCGCAGTTCAGTTGCACCAGTTGCTACCGCCCGTACAACGTTATGTTGTGCATCAATTTCAATGTTTACATCAACGGTATCTTCATTGGCACCAGATTGGGTAATCTTTTCGATAACATCCGCCCGAATTTGCTTAATATCTTGGTCGGTTGGGTTAGTCAACGACCGTTCAATTTGTTCACGCACCATTGCTAATGCGACCCCAATCGTCGAGATGTACGGCGCATTTTTTGCAATTTTGAACTTATTCTTAAACGCTTCTGCTAATGGCGGCGTCACAATCGATGCACTTCCCCCGCCACCAATAAAGGTCACCATGTGAGGGTCAAGATCGTAATCCGCAATCAAATCTTGAATAGTTGGTGATAACTTCGCAATGGCCCGATCAACAACTTGACGAGCTGCTTCCTTGCCCGTGATTCCTAAATGTTGACCTAATGCTTCCCACGCAATCGCATTACTTTCATCGATACCATGTGCGTAATCTTCATCCGGTACATAGCCTAATAAATTAGCCGCACCAGCAAGGGTGTACGAATATACGCCCTCATCCGTTTTAACAACGGCGTATTCCGCCGGGTCACTTGGACGTGGTGAAACGTATTCCACCGTCGGATGACTGAACTTATCAGCCGGTGTAAAGCATTCATAGTCTAAGTTCGCAATGTGCGCACTTCGCGGCCCAACGTCCACAATTTTACCATCCGTAATTCGAACCATACTACCACCTGCGACACCTAGCGTCCGCACGTCTAGTGAACGCAGATAAGTCTTATGTCCACCGACCTGTGCGTATTTGATCATGACTTTCCCATTTTTTATAACGGAAATGTCCACACTGGTCCCACCAACTTCGAAGAAGATCCCGTCACTCACCTTTTCGTACATCAGTGCACCGGCAACCCCCGCTGCTAGTCCTGAAAGCATCGTCAAGATTGGCCGTTTACGAACTTCATTGATACTCATGACACCGCCATCACAACGCATAATCATCAAGTTACTTTTAATGTTTGTGTCAACGACCGCCTGTTCCGTCATGTTGGCAGTTTGCATCATCTTAGGGATCAACGAGGCGTTGATAACCGCCGTCCTTGTCCGCATTTTCAGTCCGTATAATTCTGAGATTTCATGCCCACCAGTGGCATACAAGCCCTTTTTTTGTGCAACATCGATTACCGCTAATTCATTAGTTGGGTCATCGACACTGTACGCTTCACTCGCCACCATAACTTCACAATTGTCTTTCTTTAAATCATCAATCGTGTCCGAAACAAGTTGTTCAGTCAACTTGCCAGAATCAAGGAACCGACTCTCCGTTTTGAGAAACTTTTTAGGTGCTAATTCAATTGGTGGCACTTTGGTTTCTTTTTGGGCACCTTTACCATCTAATCCAGTTCCCATACCGATAATTCCTACACTCGCAACGTCCCCTTCCAACAATGCGTTGGTAGCTTGGGTCGTCCCATGAGCAATAAAAACAACGTCTTCAGGTGCAATATGCCCTTTTTCTAGAAGCTCCTTAATAATTCGGACAATCCCAACGGCAACCCCTTCTTCATGTGTCGTCGGAATTTTAATTTTGTTAACGATTTCATAAGTCTCATCATCAATGGCAACGGCATCTGTAAACGTCCCACCAACATCAATTCCAATTCTAACTTTTCTACCCATCAAGATCACCCTTTACTAATAAAGCATAAATGACGCAACAATCAATCCAACAAAGGTTGAAGCTGCTAACCAGAACAACGTTTTCTTCAAAATATCATTGACATCCGTCTTGGTAAAATCAGCAACCCAGACGTTTTGTGAGTTAGTTGGATCACAAACTGCTTGAACGTTACTGTCTAAACGTAAGGCAACCATTGCGGCAATTGGATTCATTCCACCGGCAACTAACAAAGTTAAGATTCCTGAACCTAATCCCCAAACGTTTAATGGTCCACGGTAAATGGCTAATGGTGATAACAATCCAAAAATCAGAATAAACATCAATTGATTTTGTGGCACGATTAATTGAATAGCTGGCTTTAAGATAGCGGCAACTTGAGGCGCCATGACACTATTCAATAACATCCCAATTCCCATCATCAAACCAATCGCACCCGCAACATCTTGAATTCCTTCAACAGCGGCACTGCTGACAACGTGAACTGGCTTCTTGGGTGTGCTCAAAATTAACGCTGCAATAATCCCGATAATAATAGAAATAACTAATGGCATCTTAAATGCAAACACGAGAACAACCGGAACGATTGGTGCAATTAAAGCAATTGAACGAACTTGCTTTGCGCCACCACCCATGTTACCGTTTGGCATTGCCCATGCACGACGCTTTTTGCCGGAAAATTTAACGAAGAAGACAATCATTAAAATAGCAACGATGATGAGTGGAATCCCACAGATCCAAGACCATTTAGTAACCGTTGCGAGTGGTAATTTCAGAACATCAATATAAACTGCTAAAGTTGAAACTGAGAAAGTAACCCCAATCCCGTTTGCTAGTAATAAGATAATCCCTGCAAGCGTAGGTGTTAGCCCTGCTGAAATCATAATTGGAATAATAATGGTCCCAACTAAGATGACCATTCCTAAACCATTACTTGCGGCAAAGATAATAGAACAAACTGCTAGAAATCCTAATGAAATTGCTAATGTTCGATCACCGGCCAATTCTGCGGCTTTTTTGATAATCGCTTCCGTAACACCAATTTTACTCAAAACTTTCCCAAAAATTGACCCAAAGATCAAACCTGAAATAGCCGTGGACATTCGCATTGATCCGAGTTCCAACACATCTTTGGCAATGGTATATATTTTTTCATCGCCTGAAATAACTGGGACTCCAGCAATCAGTGCCATAATAATTGCCATGATTGGCAAGGCGAGCAAAGTCGGTAATTTTCTGGCCATCATCAACGCAACCATGATGGCAAACACGGCAAGAATGCCGATAACTTGTACAGTTTCCATAGTACCCTCCCAAAAATTTATTTTTCGATATAACTGCCTTGTGCAATTAACGTTGTTTGTAATTCTTCCGTATCAATCGTCTGAACAGACTGTCCGTGTTGAACAGCTTGAGCAGCCGCAGTTCCACAAGCTTGGCCTAACGCCGTCATCGTTGGTGTGGTCCGAATCGCTGCTTGGGCTTCAAAACTTGCGGAAACACACCGTCCCGTCACTAATAAGTTGTTAAATTCATTAGTCACCATAATTTCATAGGGAATCTGGTAATAACTGTCCATGACTTTACGATCAAAAGTCTGACTAGTCATCTCACTAGCCGTCTTGGCGTGTACAGATGATGTTCCTTCCCCTTTAGGATTATGAATATCAATCGGATAACCATTATGTGCAATCGTCGAAGTAAACTTCTTACTTTGAAGAACGTCATCCCCGGTCAAAACGTAGCGTCCTTTAATTTGCCGCGATCCCCGAATTCCCACACTTGGTCCAGAATAGGCAATCTTAGCATTTTGGAAGCCCGGAATATGACGAACCAAAAATTGATATAATTCCTGACACTGTTTCCGGCCAACCATTTCTGCATGCGTTAAACTCTTGGCATCAACCCCATTTTCATTAATAATCCGGGTCGTATTTAAAATAAATTCGCCAGGATTATTCGTTTCAAAGAAGAGAATGTCCTCACGGGGAATTGAAATCTCGCCGTTTGCTTTAGCCTTTTTGAATTCATCGTTGAACCCAATAAAGGACAAATTGTGCACGTGTTTCATGACTTTCAAATCACGATTAAGTCGTGGGAAGCGTACTGGATCTTTTAGCACCGTCGCCCGGAGTTGCTCAGTATCAACGCCATAAATTTTCAAATTCATTGTTAATGGTTGCGCTGCGTGGTCACTCTCACGACCATACTGGAATGGGACACCGCTCATGGTCGCCAAGTCGGCATCCCCAGTCGCATCAATAAAAACATCCGCAGTAATTGCTGATACACCATCTTTATTGGTCACGTATAGTTTGGTAATTTCATTATCTTGCTGCTCCGAGCCCGTTAAGTAGGAGTGAAATAAAACGTCACATCCTGCTTCCGTCACCATTTGATCCAAAACGTATTTCAACCCTTCAGCATCAAACGGTGTCACGTAAGAAATATAGTTTGTTGAATCTAGCACATGTCCCGGTGAATAATGTCCTGCAACCAATCGATCAACGATTTCTTGACCGATACCTTTGATTACTTGCTTTTCACCCGCAAAAAACGTCATCATGGGACCAACTCCCATGGCAGTCAATGACCCACCAAAGTAGCCGTGCTGATCAATAATTAATACTTTCGCACCATTGCGTGCAGCGGCAATTGCTGCACAGACGCCGGACACACCACCACCCATAACAACAACGTTATAATGGCTTTCTTCTTTATTAATCTTAAGCATCGCTGAGCCTCCAAAGTTTGATTGTGTTAGCGCTTTCACAATCTTAATATACAACACTTTCAATTTATGTCAACGTTTTTGAATATTTTTTTTAGTTTTTCTGACAGTTTCTGATTTTTTGAGAACTTTTTACAAACATCCTCGATTGAGATTGCCCTTGTTTAGGAGTACAATATGTAAGATAAACGCCGGTATAAAGGGAATTTAAAATACTTCATCAACAAATTAAGGGAATGAATACGATGCAATCTGCAGTAATTATGAAAATCTTGTCGTTGCAATCGAGTTTCACTGTCAGCGAGAATGACATTGCGCAGTTTGTGACACGTGAACCCGAGTCCGTTATTACGAGTACCATTACGGAATTAGCTAAAAAAATCAATACATCCGAAGCAAGTATTAATCGCTTTTGTAAAAAAATCGGTTATAAGGGATTTAATAGCTTTAAAGTCGCTTTAGCACAAAGTAACTTTCAACGTGAACAAACCACGCAGTCCGCAACTCATGAAAGCAACACGATTGAAGAGATGTCGAGCGATTACCGTTCAATGATTATGAACACCTCTGCCATGTTAGAAATGAACACCATTCAAAAAGCAACTAAGCTCATCAAAGCTGCCACCGTGGTTCACGTAATTGCACTCTATACCACGTCTTTTGTGGCGCAGGAATTTTCGTTTAAGCTACGACAATTAGGTATGAACGTTAGAGTTTATACGGAAATGCTTGAAGTCCAACTTGGTATGGCTAACATGGATAAGAACTCCATTGTCATTGCAATCGTGCCATCAGTGGCCAGTCGCGACGTGATTTCATTCATTACGACCGCTAAGGAACACAATGCAAACGTTGTATTGATTTCCGGTAACGATAGTACGGAAGTTAATGACTCCGTCGACGTAAAACTTATTGTGCCTGATCATATGTTGGCGCATAACCCACTCATCTTTTCTAACTCACTGATGTTTTCCTTCGTAACTGATATTCTAATCGCCGAACTAATCTCCAATGACAAGAATTTAAAACAACGCAAGCTGAATAGTGACACCATCATTAATTCATTTCAAAGTGCCAATAGCGGCTTGTTTGAACGCTATTAAACTAAAACAGGGAACGAAAGTCATTATTGTCATGACCTTCGTTCCCTGTTTTAGTTTTAATTTATTTCAGTAAATCTGCCGCCATGGCATAGTCCCCGACCGTGGCTGAGCCGTTATTTGGCACTTGTGACCGCACAATCAGATCATCTAGATCCGGTAACGCAACGTAGTTATTATTCAACTGTTCCACGTATTTGCGGATTTTAGGCATTTCAGCATCGCTTAACACGGAGCCCCCAAATACAATCTTTTCGGGCGCAAAATTCAAGTAAGTGTTAAAGACCAACTGTGCAGCGTAGTAACTGACATAATCAAACACCACGTTATCCCGTGACAAATCTTCACCACGTTGACCAGTTCTTTTTTCAATCGCTGGGCCGGCAGCCATTCCTTCAAAACAACGGTTACCATGGAACGGGCAAGCCCCTTCAAAGTGATCATCTGGGTGCGCCACGACCATCGTGTGCCCCATTTCCGAGTGAGCCCGTCCACCAATGAAGTGACCATCCTGAATGGCACCGCCACCAATTCCAGTTCCAATCGTGAAATAAACTAACGAATGATTGGTTTCACCGGCACCAAAACGATATTCACCATAAGCTGACGCGTTAACGTCAGTGGTAAATGCAATCGGCACGTTCAGAGCGGCTTTCAACGTTCCCACAATGTCTGCACCTTCCCATCCCTTTTTAGGTGTGGCAAGGACGTGACCGTACGTTGCTGAATCCTTGCGAATATCAATCGGACCAAACGACCCAATTCCTAACGCGTCGACGGGGTGAGATTCAAAAAACGCCACACATTTTCCTAAAGTTTCTTCAGGCGTCGTCGTCGCAATGCGAGCACGCTCCTGTGTCTGCATCGTTTCGTCTGCGACCGCTACCACAAACTTGGTTCCGCCGGCTTCAATACTACCCAATCTTTTATTCATTTACGTATACTCCTCTTAATTTCGTTTGAATGCGATTACATTATAGCATTTCATAAATTACCAGTCATCTTGAATAATATATCCGCTTCGACTTTCAATATTTAAAACTGGACCGTAACATTACACTTTCGCTTAATTACTCTGTCGATTGGGACCGACACAAAAAGCAGTCTTATTGTTGGAACCATCTGAGGTTGTCGCTGATAGCATCGGTCGTGAAGGTGGCCTTTGACCACGGATGGTCCGGAACAATTGCGACTTTTGCAAGTATTCCGGGCGAGGGGCTAGACCGCTCCTCAGGCTAGCTCCGGTCCCACGACCGCATGTCATCAGTGGCAACCGGAATAGTTCACAAGTAGCAAATTTTTATTGTTCTAGATACTAATACAACAGTAACCAATCCTTAAGCTTAGTATCTTTAGTTTATGACTAAAAAACCAGCAACTCACGAATTGAGTTACTGGTTCTATTAAGCTTATTGCATATGTAATAAGCCCATCTTTTCCATCGTTTCGGCAATTTGTACAGAGTTCCATGCGGCACCCTTTAACATGTTGTCTGAAACATCCCACATCTGGAAGGCTTGCGGTGTTTCTTGGTCTGGACGAATCCGACCGACGAAAGTATCGCGGGAACCTTCAGCGTCGTGAGCTTGTGGATAAATTTGATGATCAGGATCGTCTTTTAATACGATGCCCGGAGCTTTTGCCAAAACATCTTGGATGTCTTTGACCGTTGCCTTAGGATCTTCAACTTCAAAGTAAATTGATTCTGAATGGGCTACGGGAACGGGAATCCGTACACAAGTAGCGGTTACTTTGATGTCTTTACTATCCATATCACCTGACATGATCTTTTTGGTTTCGTGAATCATCTTCCACTCTTCATGAGTGTAGCCATCTTCTTCAAACACGTCGATTTGTGGTAGCGCGTTAAAAGCAATTGGGTAGTGTTTCTTGTCACCAGAAACTGGTAAGATATGTGCTTCCATATCCTTGCCATCAAGGTAAGCTTGCGTTTCATCGCGCAATTCCTTTAAGGCCCGGTTCCCGGCACCACTAACAGCTTGATAAGTTGAGACAATGACGCGTTTTAGCCCAAAGGCCTTGCGAATCGGTTCGAGAGCAACCACCATTTGGATCGTTGAGCAGTTCGGGTTAGCCACGATACCGTGGTGTGCCTTTAATGCTTCTGGGTTAACTTCAGGAACGACCAATGGAATTTTCGGATCCATCCGGAAAGCACTGGTATTATCAACAACTACCGCACCCCGTTTAACAGCTTCTGGGGCAAACTTTTTCGATACGGAACCACCCGCTGAGAAAAGGGCCAAATCAATTCCTTCAAATGATTCGGGAACCGTTTCTTCAACAGTTAAAGGTTGACCGTTGAATTGCAATTGTTTCCCTGCTGAACGACTTGATGCCAATAGCTTAACCGAATTGACTGGTAAACTTGTTTGTTCCACCATTTTGATCATCCGTGCACCAACTGCACCGGTTGCACCGACAATCGCGACGTTATATCCACTCACAATGAAGACCTCGCTTTGATAGTTATTGAAACATTATTATAGCACGATTTTAAAGATTAGAAAACAATGAGTTAATTTAATTATAAATTACTAATGTCAATTAGCCTAGACTTGGGGCCACCCGGCGTATACTAAAGGCAAACAAGAAAGCGAGGGAATCCGATGTGCACTAGCCTAACTTATACGGATACGACGGGTCGGCCGTACTTTGCCCGGACAATGGATTTTCCCACCACCACGCCTTGGCGACCGATTTTTTTGCCCCGCGGTTATTCCTGGCCCACTGGTTTAAAAACGACCCGTCAAACGCGCTATGCCATCTTAGGTGGCGGCCGGTTACCGCAAAACTTTGCCAGTTGCTTAATGGCTGACGGTGTTAACGAAACCGGTCTAGCCTGCGCCGAGTTGTACTTGCCCCACGCCGTCCATTACCACCCGGATGAACGTCCAGGGACCGTTAACTTAACCCCACAAGGATTTATTAACTGGGTTCTTGGTGAACATACTAGCGTCAACGAAGTCTTAGCCGACCTTGCCAACGTCACTTTGGTCGCCCAACTTTGGGGTGGCGACGACCAAGTTTATCCCTTCCACTGGTCGCTTTGCGATCGCAGTGGCCACAGCGTCGTGATTGAACCGACTACCCAACCACTCACAGCACAAGTTAACCCCAGTGGCGTATTAACCAACACACCCGTGCTTGCGCGCCATTTAGCTAATTTGAACCGCTACTTAGGTGTTGCTGGGCCTCAGTTTTCAAGTACCACCGTCAGCGCCGCCAAAACTTGGTTAAAGCAACAACGTCCCCTGCCAACTGGGTCACTCCCGACGGACCGCTTCATTCGAACAGCGATTCATTGCTTAGGGACCGCCACCCTCACGCCAGAACAAGTCAAACCAACCTTACTTTCCTGGTTAGCGGAAGTTAGCCTGCCCTACATTCCAGAACGGGAATCTCTCAGTCATAATTACACCCATTACCGTAGTATGATCGACTTGCAGGCAATGACCTATCACTTTATGCCCCGTCGTTCAACTCAGGTTCGTACCATTCCATTGACGAAAACCATGAGTACGACTTGGCACGTCCCATTCATTTACCGGGCCGACTAGTGTCGTTGCTTCAAGAAGTGGTCAAATTCGGTATTAATCGCTTGGCGAACGCGGGAATCTTCTAAATCCGCCTTCGTCATTTTTTGATCACCAGTGACCCGACTAACAACTTGTAGATAACCAAATAAAACCTGACTTGGATCCATGTGGTACTGGCTTGCCAACGAGACGGCCAAATCATACCGATCCGGCCCCATCAGTGCAGAATAATCCATTTAAAGTTCCTCCTTGAATTTGTAAGTTGATTGGTCTAACTCAAACATAACCAATTACAAGCAATTATTTTAGCTTGATTAAACCTAATAGCGTTTTAGAATAGCATAATTCGGATTAAATTACTGGAATTAGTCCCGGCCACTAAACCAACCACTCAAATCCCCGTTCAATATGGTAAGATTATCTTAATAATAGTAAATATATTGTGGGAGAATCAGGACGAATGCGAAGGTTATTAAAGCCTAAATTTTTATTTTTATTTTTCTGGATTATTGCAGTGTTCGCAAGCATTGCAGTTCTACCAAATCTCGAATCATTTTTGACCCATCAAGAAGTTCGCACGACTCAATCGGGAACGACTAGTAAACAGCAATTACGCTGGGGACACGGTCTAGCGAACACGCAATCACTGACCCTAGTCTTTAATAATCCCGGCGGCAAACTAACGGCTTATCAGAAATCCCAAGTCAGCCAAACACTTTCTAACCTTAATTTAAAAGCGGACTATTACGGCATCAAGCAGTTACGTACGAATCAGATGATGACGAATGATAAAAAGTTACTGACCGCCAGTGACGGTTCAACCGAGATTGCCGTCGCCGCAGTTAAGTCGAGCGCAGAAAATTTACCAATCGTTGCTGAACAGATCAATAATGCCATCGCCGTTTCAGGGCTCAATACGGCCGTAACCAATCCGCAATTGGTTGCACGCGCGCACACTAGACAGCGCGTCCGCGAAGTCATCAGTGCCTACCTCATTGGTAGTGCGGTGATGCTACTAGTATTAGGCTTTATCTTCCGCTCACTACTGGTTCCCCTCATTAATTTATTAACACAAGTGATCGTTTTGATCACGTCAATGAGCCTGGTGACTAACGCACAAACCACTTGGCACCTGCCATTTTCAACCGAAAGTGTCGTCCTAATTGGTCTGGTCAGCTTTCTAGTCACCAGCCTACTGACCTGGTCCTTTATGCGCGACTACTGGGCTGAGGACGTGCTTGCCGATGGCGACAAAGTCAGCCTGGCAACCATGTCGATCCAATATAAACGTTGGCTAGTTGTCCTATTACCACTAGCTATTCTCGCCCTCGTTCTCGGACAGACAAGTTGGCTCTCGCTAGCGTCAGCTTGGACAATCGCCATCACACTGGTCATGGCTGCTTTAGCGACGCCGACCCTCAACTATGCTTTTACGGCTTTACTCGGTGAAAGTATTTACTGGCCAGGGACCCGCGCTTGGCGGCCACGTGCTAAAAACCTATGGGGCCAATTTGCCCGCCTTAGCCATTGGCAGCCAATCCTCGGCTTACTCGCCGCTGCAATTTTGATTGTACCCGGATTATTAATGGCTAAAGTCCAATATGCGGACGACAATTTACGGCCGACCCATCAAGATCAACTCTCATCTGCAGAACTAGGTCAGCAAATTCTGACTGCTCATTTTGGCAATGGCGCCGCTGAACCGATCATTGTGACGATTCACAACGCTAAACCAGTGACCACCCAAGCAAACTTACAGGCTTTAGATGCCTTGACCACCAAACTTCAAGTGGTCAAAAACGTTGCACGGGTCGTTTCAGTGACCCAACCAACTGGTCATCGCCTCAGTCCGTTTTACGTTAAAAATCAGATTGCCCTGATTAACGCCGACTTAGCTGGTAAACAAGTGACAGTCACTGGTCTTCAAAAAGCCATCGCAGCCAACCAGCAAGCCTTACAACAAGCTGAAACCAAGCAACATGCCAAATCCGTTGATAAGCTGTCTGATCGTCTAAATAACGTTGCCACGACCAATGACGACCTGCTGGAACAGATTTCCGACTTGAACGACACGCTGTCAGAACCAGCGTCAACTTCTCACCATGCTAGCCGGGTCAATCGGGCATTTAATAAGTTAGATCGTTTAAATAGCCGCATGACTCGCCAACTTAACGGCCTAGTCGACCAACAAAATACGGTCGCTGAACAGGCTGGGCGCGCCAATCAAAAGGTTCGCAAAGTCAATAAGTCCTTAAAGAAAACGACGCAGTCCCTTCAGACACTGCTGGCTTCACTTAAAGTCACGAGTACTTACCTGACCGGACTGTCCAACAGCCAAATTGGTCAAAGTTTTTACTTGCCAGCTAATGGTCATCTCAATGACGACTATCAAAATAGTCTCTTTACCAACGTCAGCAGCGATCAGCTCACGACGCAATTGACCATTACACTGAGCACTTCACCAACTAGCGCAACGAGTCTAAAGACCATGAAAACTATTAAACAAGTGATCAAGCACGGTTTATCAGCGACAACGTTGAGCCACGCATCGTTCACCACTAGTGGCGTCACGAGTCAACAAGCTGCTCATCACCAGCTGATTTCAAAGCACGGCTTGACATGGGCCATCCTCAGTTTAGCCATCATTGCGATTTGTCTCTGGCTAACGCTCAGCTCGTTTACGTTAAGTGCCCTGCTCACAACCGGGTTAACCTTACTACTCATCGCAAGCTGGGGTTGGACACAGTTAATCATGACGACTTGGTTTAATAACGGTCCCCTTAGCAGCAGCGTCTTCCTATGGGGCGTTGGCCTGTTAAGCCTCCATTGGTTGAGCCTCACCTTGATGACCGTTCATCGTAAACACTGGCTTCAGCATTTCGATGACGCGAAGTTGCTTCGACATTTCTACTTATCTGGTCAGTCCGTCTGGCCAGTAACACTGTTTGAACTGAGTTACTTGTTACCATTACTATTAATGTCTGACGCTAACTTACACGCGTGGGCCGTTATGGGATTGGTGGGGATCACCATCAGTAATCTCGTGGTACCACTCGTATTACCAGGTCTAATCACTTGGACCGTTCGACCACCTAAAGGGCTTAAAAATTGGTTGACGAAGCACCATGTTTTAACGGCAAAGTAATCTAAAAAGAATGGATGACTGCGTTTTGAAGACGCAGCCACCCATTCTTTTTTTGCTCTCTAACTTTTACTTATCCCTAACAATCTTCAAATTAATTAGACCGCCGGCGGTAGAAATGTACACCTAACGCAACTAGCAGTCCGGCTAATACTAAGCCTAGAATTGCGTATAACCGTTGTGGCTGCTCATTAGTTTGCGGTAACGTCGTCATTGGAGAACCGTTACCCGTACCCGGATTAGTTCCAGTTCCAGGTTGTCCCGTTTGATTGGATGCCGAATTACCACCATTACTGCCGTTGCCCTGATTTGAGGAGCCTGGCGCCGTGACACCAGGATGTCCTGGTGTTGGCGTCTGGGTTCCTGGATTTTCAGGTGCGGGCGTACCCGTGCCTGGCTTTTCTGGTTCAGTTACGCCAGGTTCTTCAGGCGTTCCAGGTTCCTCAGGATTCCCGGGTTCTGGTTTTCCAGGTTCTTCTGGTGTACCCGGTTCCTCAGGATTCCCAGGTTCTGGCTTTCCTGGCTCTTCCGGTGTGCCTGGTTCTTCAGGATTTCCAGGTTCTGGTTTCCCGGGCTCTTCCGGTGTGCCTGGTTCTTCGCCGCCATTTGCTTCCGGTTCATCGGTTGCTTTAACAGTTACAGATGCTGTTTGCCCAGCCGTGATCGTAAATGGTAATGGCTTGGAAGATAACTCGTAGTCCGCTGGCGCTTTCGTTTCAACAAACTGATAGTCACCAGGCGTCAGACCATCCACCGTCAACTGGCCTTGTTCATCGGTCGTGAGGCCGCTCTTAATAACGGTCCCAGCCGCGTCCTTTAATTCATACACGGCACCAGCTAAAGCTTTCCCGTCAGTCGCATCGGTCTTATTTAAAACGACTGAGCCTGTTTCCGGTTCCACCGGTGTCTTAGTATCGCTTTGGCTAACTTGGACTGGCGTCGCGGTATCCTTCGCGTTAATAGTGAACTTGATTGGTGTACTGTCAAGCTCGTAACCGGTAGGTGCTTTCGTTTCAACGAACTGGTAGTCTCCAGGTACTAAGTCACTGATAGCGATTTCGCCATTAGCGTCAGTCGTCAATCCGGATTGTATAACGTCGCCAACTGAATCTTGTAACTCATATTCAGCACCACTTAACTTGGCCTTGGTTTCAGCATCCTGTTTGCTAAAAATAACTTCGCCGACAGGGTCACCGGCACCAATATCGTTGCCGCCGTTACCAGTCCCGCTACCACCATAGCTAACGTTCCCACTGACAGTTGAGCCATTCATTGAAGCCGTATTAGTCCAGTTACTACTGCCACTTGAAACATTGCTTAACTTGCTGTTGTAAACCATGTTGACCGCAGTGGTGATATTACTAAATGTAAACGTAATCTCACTGCCGTTAACACTGACTTCTGGTGTAACGGTACCGTTCTGAACAAAGTTTCCCGCGTCGTTATAAGCACCAGTGTAAGCAATTACTGATCCTGGCACAAACGTCTGATTTGGGCTTAGTGTATCTTTAACGACAACCGAGCCGAGCTCTTTGCCTTCAGGATTAAAAGCGACGTTCCACGTCAACTTTGATGGTAACCCATTATTGTCATACCCGCTAATCCAACCTAATTTGTTGACGGTCCAATCATAGTGAACGTCCGAAGTCGACGTCCCCTTTGCATAAAACTGTAACGTCCCCGACCGGTTAGTCCCAGTATGAGCTAACGCATCATTAAACGTAATCGTCCCCGCTGTCTGGCCAGCTTTGATCACAAAATTTCCGACTGTTTGACCGTTGTTGTCAACGATTGGAAAGCTTAGGTCAACCGGTGCAATCGCACCATTTGGCAATTCAACCGTTGCAGTATCGCCGTTCGCAATTGGTTGGCCGTCACGAATGGACCACTCATACTTAATCGTATAATCTTCCCATTTGCTTAGCGAACCCGTATCCGAAATCACCGTCCCATGTCGGTCAGTAACCACTGCACTACTGCCCGTTAAGCCATTGGTTGGAATTTCAGACGCTCTGGCAACACGCCCCAACGCTAAAACCGTCGCAAAAACTGTCAACAGACCAAGTAGGACTGCAAACAATTTGACTCGCATTTTTGACTCCCCCATTCTCTCGTTCACCGCTATTTACCAAACTACTTTTTGTTAACATCATAACGACAATAACCTCAGACCGGCACCACCGCTACTTTAACAAAGTTAACAATATACCCAACCGTTCGCAGTGGTATACCAATAGGCTTGCTTAGATAGTTTTGCAAACAAATTCGCCCGTTAACAAAAAAATAGAGAGTGGGCCAAAAGACGGTTAGTTTGCGAGCATTAACGTGAAAGTAGCGATTATTCCTGGGTTTGGAATAGTCGCTACTTTCGGGTTAAGCGGAACAAACTGCCTTTTGGCCCACGTTTCGACCATAGCAATATGGAAAAGCCAACCAGAAAATTTCTGATTGACTTTTTGAATTTTATTTCTATCTCTACTTCTAACTAACTTTATTCTATAACCTAAAGATTGAAAGTACTGGAACTAGTTTAATTGCGGCCATGGCACCGCTTATCGTTAGGAATCAAGCATTTTTCATCGCTGCGCCTGCAGAATCCTTGAGCCATAGGGTCGGCTACAGACAAAGAACGGTCTTTCAAGTCGCCCCGCACTGTAACCTGGCAAAACCGCCAGCTAACAGTGCCGACATGGCTCGCTGACTCTGCCGACTACGCTAAGATTGCTTTAAAACAAACCGGTTAAGTTTGATAGCAATCTCAACATAGCTGCAGGTCGTCCGTGACAAATCTGCCATGAGTGTGGCGTTAATCGGTGTTTTTCCGATTTACACCACCGACACCTTGAGAGACGCGCTTTTTCGGCTCTCAAGTGAGGTTCATGACCGCTTTTTGGCATGAACCGGTCGCCACGGCAGATGAAATCACGGACGACCGGAAGCGAGAAACTTAATAAACTTATTGGTACTAACGGTGCCTATAGTAGTTAATTAGTAATCATTTTCGTCTTGCATCTTCACTTATAGCGAATACTGCATCGCTTGGTGCTTCAAACCAGCTTCCATAAAGATGGGGCCCACTGCTTTAAACCCTAACTTTGCGTAAAACTGCTGGGCGGTCACTTGAGCACCTAGTTCCAGCTGCTGATAACCTTGCGCCTTAGCATCACTGATCATCCGTTTAATCAACGCACCCGCGTACCCGTGTCCCCGCGCGGACTTCAGGGTCGCCACCCGCTGGATATGTAACGTGGTCGCATCGTTAGGCGTCATCCGGGCCGTGGCGACGGCGCGTCCTTGGTCATCGTATAAGACATAGTGCCACGTTGCGGACGTGACCGTATCTAATTCTAGGTTAGGGTCAATGCCCTGTTCTTTAATAAAAACCGCTTTACGAATCATGATTGCATCCGCATAGACGGTCGAATTCGTTTGATTACTTTGCTTAATCTCCATACCTTTAACCCACCTCGTAATGAAATTGAGCTTAACCGTTTTACGTGCTAACGTCAACTAACCATTTAACGCATTCTTAAAAATGTTAGCGATTGCGAGGTGATGACTTATGTTAAAATGATTTGATGACTGCTATTTGAGTCATATCCAAATTTCTCGCAAATGAGGTCTTTACACATGCTTACCAAACTCCGTCAACACCTCAATACGCGGATTGGTTTCTTTTGGTTGCTCGTTATTTTATTTTGGGCCAAAACACTCTTTGCGTATTTAGCTGAATTTTCATTAGGCGTTTCGGATATCCTGCAAGTCTTCTTGATGCTAGTCAATCCAATTGCTATTACGGTGTTTCTCTTTAGTTTAGCGTTCTACATTCGTAAAACTGGTTACTACTACTACATCCTCTTATTGATCGATGCTTTAGATACCGTTTTACTGTATGCCAACGTCATCTACTACCGCGAATTCACTGACTTTATGACCGTCAGTACCATTACCGGCTACTCTAAAGTTAATCAGGGTTTAACCGGTTCCTCGCTGGCACTGACCAATTGGTACGACTTCATTTATTGGGCTGATATTTTAATTCTACTGGCCCTATTCGTCTTTCATCGGATCAAACACAACGACCGACCGATTCCCAAGCGAACCGCTTTTGCCTTCACTTCAGTGGCCATCGCCGGCTTCGGGTTGAACCTGACCCTTGCAGAATCCAATCGTCCACAGCTGTTAACGCGGACTTTTGACCGTAACTACATTGTCAAATACTTGGGACTTGATGCCTTCACGATTTACGACGGGATCAAGGATGAGCAAACCAACCACCAACGCGCCAGCGCAAAGAAGTCTGAGCTGGACACCGTCAAAGAATTCACGGAATCACACTACGCCGCCCCGAACGCGAAAATGTACGGTATCGCCAAGGGCAAAAACGTGATCGTGATTCACTTGGAAAGCTTCCAGCAATTTCTCATTGATAAAAAAATCAATGGTAAGGAAGTCACGCCATTCTTGAATAAGCTCTACCACAGTAATTCGACTTATTCATTTAAAAACTTTTTCCATCAAGTTGGCCAAGGTAAAACCAGTGATGCCGAAAACATGTTGGAAACGAGTACTTATGGCCTATCGACCGGGTCACTGTTCTCACAGCTAGGCTCAGACAATACGTTCCAGGCGGCCCCCGCAATCTTGAATCAACGGGCCAAGTACTCCTCCGCCGTTTTCCACGGGAACGTGGCTAGTTTTTGGAATCGGAATAACACTTATAAGAACATGGGTTATCAGTACTTCTTCGACGCCAGTTACTTTGATACGACTGGTGACAAATCGACCGGGTACGGGTTGAAGGATAAGTTACTCTTCAAAAACTCCGTTGAATACCTAGAACGGCTGCAACAACCGTTCTACGTTAAGTACATTACGGTCACCAACCACTTCCCATTCACGATGGATAAAGAGGATACTGATTTTAAGACGACCGATACTAGTGATTCCGCCATCAACGGCTATTTCCAAACTGCCCACTACTTAGACCAATCAGTTCACGAATTCTATAACTACCTGAAAAAAGCCGGCCTGTTAAAGAATTCAATGATTGTCTTGTATGGGGATCACTACGGTCTCTCCAACAGTGAGAACGAAACGTTAGCGCCAATTTTAGGCAAGTCAGCTAGCGACTGGAGCTCGTACGACAACGCCCAGTTACAGCGGGTCCCATTCATGGTCAACATTCCCGGAACGACCGGGGGTAAAATTGAATCAACGTACGGTGGCGAAATTGACGTCTTGCCAACCATCCTGCATTTACTAGGAATTTCTAGCAAACGCTACATTCAATTTGGGACCGACCTATTCTCTAAGGGTCACGATCAAACGGTCGCGTTCCGAAACCGCGACTTTGTTACACCTAAGTACACCGTTCTAAATGATAAAATTTATAGTAACGAGACGGGTGAACAAGTCGACGCGACGGAAGCAGTCCAAAAACAGGTCGATGCTGATCAGAAAAAAGTTAATAAGGAACTGAGCCTCTCAGACTCCTTAAACAACAAGAACTTATTGCGTTTCTACACACCAAAGGGCTTCAAAAAAGTCGACGCGGCGAAGTACAACTACGCTGACGGCCTTGAAAAGGAAATCGAACTTCAGAACAATCTGAAGAACGGTTCCACTAGCCTCTACTCGAAGAACGGCAACAAGTCGACTGAATCGTTGTACCGCACGGATGCACCAGAAGATAGTCATAAGAAGACTGATTCCACCCGGATCAAGATTACCAATCCTGATGACAACGATACTTCAGCTACTTCTAGCAGTAGTTCCAAATAAATAATCTAAAAACATTTCAACACCTTAGATTGAAAGTCCCTCGCGGAATTTATTCTGCGGGGGACTTTTATTTTGTTATCCTAAGTCCTTGCTCGCTCCGTCGAGCAGAATAGTACTTAATTATTATGGACTATATTTATTAGATCATCGGAGGCTGTCACTGATAGCATCGGTCGTGATGGTGGCGTTGAGGTGGTGATTTTTCCACCTTTACACCACGGACGGTCTGAAACAGTTGCGCACTTTGCAACTGTTTCAGGCGAGGGGCAAGACGCTCTTCAGGCTTGACCCGGTCCCACGACCGCATGTTATCAGTGACAGCCGGACTAAGTTTATAAATAACTAATTTTCCACCTTTCAGCCGCTAGCTTCTAAGATTGATAATCCGCTCAACCGTAGTTAATGCTAAACTATAAATAAATCTATTTAAGGGGGCTCAATCAATGGGCGCTTGGCGTTTTTGGTGGGATGGTACCCGCCGCTTTTGGAAAAACTGGGGCAGTTATGTCGCTTTGATTTTTGGCACGAACTTAGTCATCAGCTACCTCGCAATCCCGTTCTTCAACTGGGCACTGGAACTACTGCTCAAATCACAAGGGGTCACGTACGTTTCCTATACGAACCTTGGCCATATTATCATCCGCTACCCGTTAGCGGCAATCGGCATGCTAATTATTTTACTCGCTATTATTATCCTAGTTTACTGGCAATTTGCTTTTCTACTACTTGGTATCATGAACATCTTTCGGGGACGGCCGAAAACCGTGGTCGCCGTTCTTCGGGATACCTTTTCTAGTCTCCACGATACGTCGATTAGTACCTTTCTATTTTTCATCGGCTACTTCATTGTCATCTTACCGTTTGGAAGCTTCATCTTCACAACCCCACTTCTAAACAAGGCCAAGATTCCAGCGTTCATCGTCAGCTACCTACTGGATAATCCGTGGATGGCAGTTGGCCTGGCAATCTTCTATCTGGGAGCCGGTTACATCGGGATTCGGTTAATCACGTTGTTGCCCCTGATGATCATCGACCAGTTACCGTGGCGAACGGCCGTGGCGCGTAGTTGGTCTCAAACGCGTCACAAAACACTACGCTACCTCTGGTACATGCTCGTTATCTTAATTATGGTCATGCTAGTGGTTTCATTACTTTACGCCGCTATCTACGCCGCCCAACTGGCACTAGATAAAACGGCTTGGGCCATGGCGGCGGCTACCGTTAACTTATTCATCATGGAAAGTGTCACCGAAATCATCATCTGCTACACGACGGCCATCTTTATGATGCTGATCATCGCTTGTTACCGACAAGACTTTACGATTCTCCGACAACGGCCTTTCCACTTTAACGAAGCGCCCCGTTTGCGACGCTTCACACGCAGTAGCGTCATCGTCGGACTAGTCTTTGCTAGCGGCCTGCTGGTGGCTTTTAACCTCATCTATTTGAACGGGCTAGCGATTACCAAGCCACTGATTATTTCCCACCGGGGTGTCGACGACGGCAACGGCGTTCAAAATACGATTCCCGCACTCGTTAAAACGAGTAAGTTGCATCCCGATTACGTCGAAATGGACGTTCAAGTCACGAAGGATCATCAATTTGTCGTGATGCACGATCCAAACTTAAAAACGTTAGCGGGCATTAAAAAGAAGCCCGGAAAATTAACACTTAAACAGTTGGAAAAAATCACGGTTCGTGAAAACGGCTATGCAGCTAAGATTCCAAGTTTTGATGCTTATCTAAAGGCCGCCCATCAGCACCACCAAAAGCTGTTGGTCGAAATTAAAACCAGTTCGGTCTACACCCGTGCGGATACGCAACGCTTTATTGACCGTTATGGCAAAACGCTGCTCGCCAACCATGACCAAGTTCACACGCTGAGCTACCGCGTCATGAGTGACTTGAAGCGGTTGGATAAGCAACAATTCGTGAGCTACATTTTGCCGTATAACTTAACGTTCCCACATACCAACGCCAACGGCTACACCATGGAAGTGACAACGCTCAACGATCACTTCGTGGATAAAGCTGAGCGTTACCATAAGGCTGTTTACGCTTGGGACATCGATGATACTGATCAAATGGATCAGATGATGTTCATGGGCGTCACCGCGGTTATTACGGACAACCTTCATGAAATGCAGACGGAGGCTAAGACCAACACTGAAAATCCTAGTTACGCGAAGTTACTGTTGACCTTTATGAACGAACTTAGCCTAACAAGTAACGACTAGTTATTTCTAGGACTACCCGCTTCCACTAAAAAAGGGTCCTTATCATCAGCAATTAACTGATGACAAGGACCCTTTTTTAGGCTAATGGTGCGCGTTTTTCTCAAATAAGGTCGTACTGTGTAACGGACTGCGGCGTTCTGGATATAGCCGCATCATTAACTGGTTGACCGCATTCGGCGCTTCACCGAAGCCGCTGGCAATTAAGCCTAATTTCCCAGGATAAGTCACCGTATCCCCAATGGCCGTAATTCCGGGAATATCCGTATTCATCTCGGTATCCACGTCAAACAAATGGTTCGTCATGGTTGGCACAACGTCCCAATTTCGAATGACCTTATTATCCGCGATAAACCCATAATTGACGATCAAATCATCCACGGCTAACGTTTCTTCCGCGGTTCCCCGGACTTCTTTCATGCTCAAGTTAAGCTGCCCCGATGGTGTTTTAGCGAGTGCCTTAATCAAAAATGGGGTCTTGATTTCAACGGACGACGCCTTCAACAGGTCAACACTGTGTTCCATGCCCCGGAACTGATTACGCCGGTGCATGATGTACACTTTTTTAGCTACCTTTTCCAACATCAAAGCCATGTCGATTGCTGAATCACCACCACCAGCAACTAACACCGTTTGGTCCTTAAACTTATCCAGACTAGGAATATGATAAAATAGCTGGCTACCTTCAAAGTCACCGGCATTATCAACGGCTAAGCGCCGGGGTTCAAAGGCCCCACTCCCAGTTGCGACAATAATGGCCTTCGTATGCGAAACCGTCCCGTTGACGGTTGTAACGGTAAAGTCCCCCATCGCACCACTCACATTGACTACCGCACTGCTTAACGCGACATCAATTGGGAACTGTTTCATCTGGCTCGCCAATTGGCTAACTAAATCGGTCGCTTTAATCGCTGGGTACCCCGCAACGTCGTGAATCATTTTTTCCGGGTAAAGGGCTTGGACTTGCCCACCCAACGTTGGAAGACTTTCTAATAACTGGACCCGCGCATTGCGCATCCCTGCATAAAAGGCTGCAAACATCCCAACGGGACCGCCGCCAATAATGGTCAAATCATATTCTGCACTCATGCTTTCACTACTTCCTAATCGTTTATTCGTTGGCTTAATTTTAGAGGATTCACTAAGGTTTTGCAAAACCAAATTCCCAATTTTCATTTATAATGGGTTTAGAAAGGAAAGTGATCGTGTGCGACGCACTAAAATCATAACTTGTATGGCAGTCGTCAGTGCGGCCGTTGTCACCCTGAGCGGTGCTTATTGGCAGTGGCGCTTGACGCCATTAAAACACGTTCAAGTCCAATCAACTAACGTTCCGACCGTCTTCGTTGCTGGAGACTACGCGAAGGCCTTCTCGACTAACGGTTTCGTTCATCGACTGAGTGCGACCCACCTAATGACCCGCGCCTTGATGGTGCACGTTGCTAAAAACGGGCACATCTCCGTTAAACAGTTCGCGCCACTACGGCACAACCCGACTATCCAAGTCGTTTTTGCGGATAATCACCATTCCAAACGGCAAGCACGGCAATTGGCGACCGTTATGCACTTACTTAATCAGCGCTACCACGTTCGGCAATTCAATGCGGTTGGCCATTCATCCGGGGGCAACATCATATTCGACTACCTAACCGCCAATCACCAGGACGCTCAGCCCCACATCCAGCGCTTCGTGTCCATCGGCACCAACTATCCGGACGCCGAGCCGCAGCTTAAACGCTTGCCGCAACAAACTAAGATTCTAAACATCGCCGGCAAAATTTGGCGAACATCCGGTGACGGAGAAGTTCAGTTAAAGGGCATCCTTGCCTTTAGCGAGTTATTGACCGCTCACCATTTTGAAGTTCAAACTAAGATCATTCACGGCAATCCGCTGCGGACCGAACACTCAATGCTCCATATCAACCCAACCGTTGACGCCCAACTAGTTTCTTTTTTGTACGGTACTTCGAATTCTTAAACTACAATCATATTTTTATCGACAGCTGCGTAAGATCAACTTGATCTTGCGTAGCTATTTTTATCCCTAATTAAAGATTGAAAAGTCTAAAATCGTTATCAACACCATAACAGTAACAATATTCATTTCTAAATTATCCGCTCCGTCGGGTAGCCCTGGTGTGCTATGGGGGGGGACGGTCCCAGCCAAAGTGCGGTCTGCTCCCTCAATTCCAAGCCGATAACCCACGTCTTCGAATCGCCCCGCAAGATTGGCAGATAAGAAAAACCTGCCAATCTTGCCGACACAGCACGCCAAGGCTACCCGGCTGCGCTCAAAACAATCTTACTATTGTGATTTAGATAATCGGAGGTTGTCACTGATGATATCGGTCGTGAAGGTGGCTTTTGACCGGTGAATTTCCGGTCTTAGGCCACGGACGGTCCGGGACAATTGCGATTTTTGCAAGTGTTCCGGGCGAGGGCCTAGACCGCTTTCCAGGCTAGGCCCGGTCCCACGACCGCATGTCATCAGCGGCAACCGGACTAACTCACAAGTAGTTAATGTGTATTAGTCTTTCGCCTTCTAAATGCTGTCACCCGCTAGCCCTCACGTTTGACTACCTGACAAACGATTATTGCGGCTAAACCATCCCACGCTAACAATGTTAGATTAACCTCGTTCGCCACTCCCAACGGCCATCCCGTTGTCTTTGACGCGAATTCATTTTAAAGATGGTGATAAGTATGACTTCACGGCCCATTTCAAATCGGCAATTTCAACGTTTTACGACAACAACGCAAGCGACCACACACGTTCGTCACAATCAGCGTGCAGCCAGCAACTTGGCCCAGACTGATCAAAAACAACGCGTTTTGCGGCAACACCATACGCTGGTATTACAAAAAAGCGATCACCACGTTTTACGTGGCAATCGCAGTATGACCCTGACGACTAAGCATCACTAAATTGATGCTACGTCAGTTTAAGTTCGGTTAAACGACGCTCTTTCAATCAGAACATCTTTAACTGAACTTTTTTGATACCTGACTAACTTGTTTAAGAATCTAAACTAACTATTTAAAGCCAGCTAATCCTTTTCGTGATCTAACTTATTAAGGGCCCGCTTCAAAACATCTTGCGCGTCAGCATCTAACGATGGGTAAGCTAAGGGTAATTCTCCCATCCGCTGATTGATGATCTCCGAAACGCAGAGGCGCGAGTACCACTTACTATCAGACGGAATCACATACCACGGCACCGATTTTGACGCCGTTTGCGTAATTGCATATTCATAGACCCGTTGGTAGTCATCCCAGTATTTCCGTTCCCGGACATCGGCCGCTGAGAACTTCCAATTGTGACTTGGAATTTCAATCCGGCGAATAAACCGTTGCTTCTGTTCCGCTTTCGACATGTGGAGGAAGAATTTCAATACCAGGTACCCGTTACGTTGCAAGTATTCTTCAAAATATTTCAAATCTTCAAACCGTTGCTCAAAGAAGGCGTCGTCCACTTGTTCTGGCTTTTGAATATCACCGATATGGGCGTTCAGAATAATCTCTGGGTGCACGCGGCTAACCAAAACGTCTTCGTAATAGGACCGGTTAAAAATACCAATCATCCCCCGCTTCGGGACTTGATCGTGGATGCGCCATAGGTAATCATGGGCGAGTTCGCGACTACTTGGTTGTTTAAACGACGTCACTTGGCAGCCTTGCGGATTGACCCCGCTCATGATGTGCGCAATCATACTATCTTTGCCCGCAGCATCCATGGCTTGAAAAATAATCAAGACGCCACGCCGATCCTGCGCGTACAATTTGCCCTGTAACTCCGTTAATTGCTTAATATTTTTCGCAATCTCAGTTTTAATGGCCTTTTCATCCGCGTACTTTTCATCCGGAGTCGTCGCTAATTTTGTTAGCCCTAGCGTTTTCTTACCCGTATAACGATATTCTTTTTCAAAATTCACGTGTCTGACTTCCCTTCATCACCGATTGATTATTGGCCTAGCCAATTAATCAATTTACTTTGACTGTAAGTATAAGGCAGCGATTACATTTTGACCAGTCATTCCCTTACTTCATAATCCGAACAATTGCCAGTTTTATCCGCTTGGTAATTCGCAGTCAACCGTTGTCACGGGCGTCTGAAACGTTTACAATTAAATCATAGTTCTACCAAGGTCACCGATACGGTGAATACCTAATCAGGGAGGATGTTACTCATGGCAAAACGCAAAATGATTTTAGACTTGGATACGGGGATCGACGACGCACTAGCAATTGCTTACGCGGTCGGCGCTCCCGACGTTGATTTAATTGGGATCATTAGTTCATACGGTAACGTGGTCGTTCCACAAGCGGCCGACAATAGTTTACGGATTTTGGAATTACTTGGCGCAACCGATGTTCCAGTCTTTCTAGGTGAACCACACTCCAGTACGACTGAACATTTCGACGTCATGGCGATTTCACAACAGATTCACGGAAAAAACGGGATTGGTGAAGTGGATTTGCCAACACCTAAACGTGCCGTTGAAACGCAGTCCGGCGTAGACTTCTTAATTGACGCCGTTCACCAGTATGGTGCCGACCTCACGTTAGTGCCAACCGGTCCATTAACCAACTTAGCCGCAGCGCTCAAAAAAGCACCGGATATTGCGACAACAATCGGTAACGTCACTCTCATGGGTGGTGCCCTGACAGTTCCCGGTAACGTCAGTCATTTTGCCGAAGCTAACATCAACCAAGACGCAGAAGCAGCTAACGACGTCTTCACCAGTGACTTAAACTTGACCATGGTCGGATTGGACGTCACGTTACGGACCTTGTTGACCAAGCACGAAACGCAACAATGGCGTGATTTGAAGACCACTGCGGGCGCTAAATTCGCTGACATCGTCGATTACTACATTGCCGCTTACGAAGTCACCAGTCCCGATTTACACGGCTGTGCCTTACACGATCCATTAGCCGTCGGGGTTGCCTTAGACCCTAGCTTCGTCACTACTTTAGACCTCAACATGTTCGTTGAAGCAGAAGGTGTGGACTACGGGCGAACAATTGGTGACCCGGCCCGGCTTAACGACCCAACCAACGTGACGGTCGCCTTAACGGTGGATAAAGATCGTTACTTGAAGACCTTTATGACCTACTTAACCACCCTCTTTAAAAAGAATTAACATCACTATTTAAAAACAAAATAACACCGTCCCACCGTCAAAATTTGGCTAGTGGGACGGTGTTATTTTTACCTCAAGCGCCAAACGTGGTAAATTGAATTAAAACGATTTGAAAGTAGGCATAACAATGGCACAAAAATATTACGCCGTTCGGCAAGGAAAACAGCCGGGCATCTACCGGACCTGGGCAGAAACGCAACAACAGGTCTCTGGTTTCTCACAAGCTCAATACAAGAGTTTTGCCACTGAGGCGGAAGCACAAGCCTTCATGCAAGGCAAAACGACAACGCCGACCAAGAAGTCACGTGCTAGCCACACACACACCACGGTCCCTACAAAGCCCATAAAGGCAGACATCACGGTCTACACTGACGGTGGCTCACGTAATACGGGGAACGTTGCGGGTGGCCACGTCAGACACGAGGACCGGGCGGCCTGGGCTTACCGCATTGAACTCAGCGACCAACTGGCAACCGATTCCGGCGGCGAATGGGGCGCAACCAACAACCGGATGGAAATCATGGCCTTTTTACGCGCGTTGGAACAGTTACAGAAGTTGGGCCAAACCAACGCACAGATTCTATTCGTATTAGACTCACAATACGTCCTGAACGCTGTTACTAAGGGTTGGCTTGCCGGATGGAAACGGCGCGGTTGGAAACGCAGTGCCGGTCCCCTAGTTAACGCCGAGCTTTGGCAACAAGTTGATCAACTACTGCCTCAATTTAGCCACCTGAATTTCAACTGGACAAAGGGCCACGCCACCAACCAAGGCAACGTCTTTGTTGACCACCTACTAAACCAAACGATGGATCACATGGTTCCCGGCCAGGCTGCGCCAACAACGACGGCGACGGTCACTGCTCATACCAGTACGCCTAGTACCCCTGCTCCTAAAAATCCAGCTCAACCGGCCGACCCCGCCGTCGCCAAGAAGTCCGTTGACGCCATTCGGAAAATGTTGCGGGACGCCGGACTTAACCAGGATTAGCCGCTTCGGCTGTTGAGCCAATTTAAAATTTCTATCGCGTTCAAGCATAAAAAAACTCGCCCCTGCTTAAAACAGAGACGAGTTTTTTTTAGTTACCATCCACATTATTTTTAGTAACTATCTCATGTTCTGAAAAATCAATCATGCTTGACGAGTCCGCATCGCATTAATTAACGCCACCAAATTCAACAAGACCAAGACGAGTAAGACCCCCACAGCCACCGCTGATCCCAGTGCGGTTCGCTGGGCATTACTGCCACTGGCCTGCGTTTGGACTAGGGTGATGACCGCCGAAACGATCGATGTCCCCGTCGCCCCCGCAAATTGTTGTAAGGTATTAAAGACCGCATTACCGTCAGCTTGCTGATTGACATTTAACTGACTCAAACCACTTGTCATCGTATTTCCCATCGTCAGTCCCATGCCGACCATAAAGATAATATACAACACTAAGATGAGTGCACCCGTTAAGTGCAACCCGAACACCGTAAACAAGGCCATTGCCAGTGCAAGAATTGTACTCCCGGTTAAAATTGGTTTTGCGGCACCAAAGGAATCCAAAATCCGTCCCCCTAGCGGCGCAAAAATCGCCCCAATTGCCGCCCCGGGTAAAACAAATAAGCCAGCTAATAAGGCTGATTTGCCATTAACCAACTGAATGTAGTTCGGCAAGATAAAGGCTAAGCCCAATGCATTAATCTGAATTAAGAAGAACCCTAGCAAGTGCCAATCAAATGAACGCGTTTTAAAAATCGTTAGCTTAATCAATGGTTGCTTTGAGCGCCGGGTAAACCAAATGAACGCCGCTAGTCCGAGTAATCCCAAGACTAGCCACCCAATCACTAACCACGGTTGCGTCCCTAATTGTTGTAAATGACTAAAGGCCATCGTAAATCCAACAAAGACGACCACAATTGCCAGCCATCCCGCAACGTCGAATCCAGCTTTAACCGTGGGGGCCGCTTGCCGAATTGAAAACAACCCCAGCAGCAATGACACGACTAGTAACGGCAATAGTAAAATAAAAATCCAATGCCAACCAAGACTGCTGACAACAAGGCCGCCAAATGTCGGTCCTAAAGCGGGGGCAATGGCGGTGATTAACGTCCCAATCCCCATTAAAGTCCCCCGCTGCTGGTCAGGCGTCCAATCCAAAATGATATTGAACATCAGCGGTAACGCGATCCCCGTCCCTAGCCCTTGAATAATCCGCCCTAACACCAACATCGAAAAGTTACCAGCAATGGCGTCAATTACTAACCCAGCGATAAATAACAAGTTCGCCGTCACAAACAACGTCCGTGTTCGAAAGCGCCGTTTTAAAAATGACGAAATCGGAACGATCATCGAAACGACCAGTAAATAGGCCGTGGTCATCCACTGTACCGTGGCCGTATCAATATTGAATTGTCGCATCAAGACTGGGAACGTGATATTCATTGCCGTTTCAACAATTACCCCGCAAAACGACAGCAACCCGGTTGCCACGATTGCGAGAATTAATTTTAAGTCAACTTTTTTTGTCATAATTCAACCCCTAACAGTTAGTAGTTCTAATACGAACTAATTAACTAGTATAGCACACTCATTTAAAATTTAAAGGGTTATCTTACGTTGACTTGCCAGACTAGTTTACCTATAATTCACATTAGTTAAATAACGAACTATCAAGGAGGAAGCAATCATGGAACGTTCTATCGGGATTGCTATCAAAAAAGCCAATAACGCCTTATCTCGTGATTCAGATCATTTTGCCAAACAATTAGGATTGACTGGCATGCAAATCAGCACGATCAACTTCATTGCGGCCCACGAAACTACTCAAGATATTTTCCAACGGGATTTAGAACATGAATTTAATATCCGCAAAGCAACGGCTTCCAGCTTAGTGACGACTATGGTTGCCAAAGACCTTTTAATTCGCGTCCCCGCCACCAACGACGCCCGTTACAAGCGCCTGTTGCTAACGCCAAATGCACGCCAACTGGCCACTAAAATTGAAGCCTTCTTTGAAACTAGTGAACGTCGCATCCAGAACTTACTCGGTCCCGCCTTCGAATCGACCTACACTCAGTTAACACAAATTAGTACGGACTTTACCGCAAAAGCAACTGAGCAAAAGAGTGGGCCAAAAGGCGATTAGTTCGCGAGCGTTAAACGGAGCAAATTGCCTTTTGGGCCACGTTTCAACCATAAAAACTTGGAAAAGCCGTTCAGAAATTAAACTATTTCTGAACGACTTTTTGTTTAAAGCATAATTTTAGTGCCAAACTTTACTTTTAAACTGCTGATTATGGCTGACGTCGCCGTTCTCAAAAAAACGCTTCGCCTAAATCCAGCCAACCCGTTTCAAACCATTGGCAATCCCATCGTGGTCACAATCGGTGGTCGTTAGGTCGGCCAACGCCTTAATCTCAGGTGCGGCATTTCCCATTGCAATCCCAGTGCCCGCACTCTGTAGCATTTCGCGGTCATTTTGATTGTCCCCAAAGGCGACCACGTTTGCGGGTGCGACGTTGAGGGCAGCCGCCAGTTTCGCAATACCCTGGGCCTTGGAGCCCACCTTAGGAATCACGTCGACCCCACACTCGTGGAACCGAACGAATGAGAATTCGTCAGGATGTGGCAATTTGGCGTCCACCGCTTTAGGATAAAACATCATCGCTTGGTAAACGTCGTGGTGCAAATAATAATCTGGCGCATAGTCTAATTCTGGCGCTTTAAACGTGTTGAGTACCGAATCGGTCAGCTCAGACGGTTTCGTGTGAATATGTAACCCGTCCAGCGATTCAACCACAATATCGACGGACTGCTGGTCGGCGGCGTGAATCAGCTTGGCCAAATTTTCACGTGACAAGGTGTGTTGATGCACCTGTTTACGATCCGCAAAAGCTGCCGAACCGTTGCATAAAACGTAGTCGCTTAAATCCAACGCCTCAATAACGGGCCGCGCCATGGCTAAGTTCCGTCCAGTAGCGATTGCCACGTGGATCTGATTATCCTTTAACGCTTGAATGCTGGCAATCGTGCTGGGCAACAACTGCTTTTTACTATTTAATAACGTATCATCAATATCGAACACTGCTAATCTTGCGACCATGTTTCATTTGCCTCCAACTTACCGTTTAATAAAATCTGATTTAATTAATTCATGGGTGTGACTCGTTCCGATGGCTAATCGAAACGCCGCTTGCCCTAAAGCTTCCAAGTGGTGATCAATCGTTGAAAAGTGCAACAACCGACTCGAAAGTAAGTTTTCCTGTCCAATGACTTGAATCGGTGGCTGGTGCTGATCCACAAAGTACTGGTGGACGCCCGCGCCAATGTCATCCCCATTTGAGAAGATGGCATCAACTGGATGTTCAGCTTTGGCAAAGTACGCACCGGCCCGATAGCCGTCGTCGTATGTGACCGCGCCCGTAAATAAATTGGCATCCGTGAGTTGACCGTAGACTTCCTGATAAGCGCTCCGCGTCACCCGGGTACTAGCACTAATCACGTTATTGCGACTAAGGACAACGCCCATCGTTTGATAGCCTTGTGCCTGGGCCCACTTAAGCGCGTACACGTAGGAAGCCATCCGGTCCGTAAACGCCGCGGCCAGTTGCCGGTCATCGCCAGGATCTTCACAACAAACGATTTGCCCATACTTGCGATAACGCTCCAACGTATCCAACGAACTACTCCGCGAGGTGAAAATCAACGCGTCGTACGCTTTCCCCCGCAACTGTTCCAAATAGTGCCGTTCAATGGTCATATCGTAGTTCGTCGGTAGCAGCGTGATTTTATACCCCGCTGAAAATCCAGCCCCAACAATGCCGTCAATAACCCGTGCAAAATACGGATGGTTCGCGTATGGTAATACGACCCCAATCGTCTTGGTTTGACCATTACTCAAATCGCGTGCGACCCGGTTAGGGACATAATCCAACTGTTGCATAATTGCTTCAATCTTTGCCCGTTTATCATCGGCCACGTACTTCTGATGATTAATCACCCGCGAGACCGTTGAAACTGAACAACCTGATAACCGCGCAATGTCATGAATATTCGTCACAACAACCGCTCCCCCTTCTTTTTATCATTCCATAACAAAACCTGGAACGTTTCATAAAATTACCATAGTTTATGAAACCGGTCCCAGGTCAAGCGTTTTTTACCCATTAATTAAATTATCGACCAGAATCGGTCATTTTTCCCAGTCAGAAACTAACACTTAACGCCGGCACTGTTTAATACCGGTCGCTAACATTTGAATCTGTAACAACGTTTCGTCATCCTTGACGACTTTAGGCCGACCATTCACGATGGTTTCATAAAGGTCCTCGTAAACCCGTGAGTAATCTCCAACTTCAGAGACCACTTTTTCTTCATGATACTGACCCGCGTCGTCCATGTACGTCAGCGTGCCGTAATTTTCCGGTTGGTCAACACCAAAGTCCGCGTGGTCGGGCATGTAGAACCGCTTTAAATCAGTTTCTTGGCGGTCCTTGTCAGCTTTGACGAACATTCCCTTTTTCCCGTAAACCACAAAACTAGGCCGCGGTTTGATGCGGAAGTAACTCGATTTAACGGAGACTTTCAACGCACCGTAATAAAGATCAATGTCGAAATAGTCGTTCATCCGGTCGGCACCCAGCAACTGGCGAACGTCGTAGTGAACGTCATCGGGATGTCCAAAGTAAGCAATGACTTGGTCTAAGGTGTGGCACGCATGCCCGTATAAGTAACTAGTGTCCAATGAAAAATGGGCCACGTTGGTGGGAACTTCCGGCCGGAAATAGTCAAAATGCATTTCGACTTCTAATAAATCACCGAGTTGACCACCCGCAATGACTTTTTGCATGGTCAAATAATCCGAGTCATACCGTCGATTTTGGTAACATTCGACTAATAAATTTTTCTGTTTAGCTAAATCAAATAGTTCCTTAGCTTCCGCGACGGTTTCGGTAAATGGCTTTTCTACCAGCGCATTTTTACCATGATTTAAAACGTCCTTAGCAAGGCTAAAGTGCGTTTTGCTGGGTGTTGAGACAACCACTAGTTGAATCTCCGGATCATTATAAATATCATTGATATCCGTCGTGTAATGAACCCCGTCGATTGGCGTCCAATCCTGACGTCCAGAACGTGAATAGATGGTCTTAACTTTGATTTTATCCTTAAGCTTTAATGCAAATGGTAAGTGGTAACGGTTAGCACTCTTGCCGTTACCGATGTAGGCGATCGTTAACATATTGATTATTTCCCCCAGTATAAGTTGATAAGTTAATTATACGGTGTTACCGTCACAAACCAAATGATTTCACTTAACTTAGTCGGTTTCGATTACTCGTCAGTAATTATTGGCCAATTCACTGTGCAGATGATTTCTTGTCATTCCAAAGTGGAGTAAAATTAAATAAACTAACTAATCAAGGGGGAAGCTTGGCGTGCAAACTGTCTTTTTAGTGCTATTACTCATCGCTGCCGTTGTTGCAGCTAACGCCGTCTATGCCCGTTTTAACCAGGTTCCAGTTGCCTTTTTACAAATTGGTGCGGGCTTATTATTATCTTTAATTCCACTTTATCAAAACTTTGAATTGGAACCCGAAATCTTTCTTTTCGTCATCATTTCAGTTCTCATGTTTAACGATGGTCAAAATACCAGTATCCGTAAGCTCAGCCGTAATTTTGGCACGACCTTATCCCTGGCAGTCGTGTTAGCGATGGTGACCATCCTCATCGTTGGGGGCACGACTCATCTATTGATGCCACAATTTTCACTAGCGCTGGCACTCGCGCTTGGTGCGATCATTACGCCGACCGACGCCGTTGCCGTTTCGTCAATCACGACTAAGGTTGCCGTTCCAAGCCGGGTGATGGATACCTTGGAAAATGAATCACTCTTCAACGACGCATCCGGCATCGTTGCGTTTAACTTGGCCATCGCATCGTTAATTACCGGGCAATTTTCCGTATGGCACGGAATCGGTAACTTTTTCTACGTCTTTGTCGGCGGGATTTTAGTCGGTTTATTGCTTGGCTACGTTATTGTGGCGGGACGAATTATGCTGATCAATATGCGCGTTGATACGCCTTCCGTAATCGTGCCCTACACACTACTGACCCCCTTCGTCGTTTACTTTTTGGCTGAAGGCATTGGTGTTTCTGGCATTCTAGCGGTCGTCGCCACTGGATTGATTCACGGCATCCAGTCCGAACGGTTACGTTTAACGACTTCCCGGTTACAGATTGTCATGACCACAACTTGGTCGATCGTAGCCAGTATCTTGAACGGAATCGTTTTCGTCCTGTTAGGCGTCTCGTTACCAAGCGTGATCAGTCATCTACAACAACGCGACACTGGTTCCGTTACGGTCCTGATTGGCCTCGGAATCTTGCTCTACGTTTTAATGACCTTCGTTCGTTTCTTGTGGTTGCGGTTTGACCTAGCCAGAATTCGGGCATGGAGCGACCACGAAAAGACGCGCAACGCCTTTGTAGTGGCCCTAAGTGGTGTCCATGGAACCATTACACTAGCCATGGCCTTTTCACTCCCCCTGACCTTAAACGGGGCCGCCTTTCCTTACCGCAACGATATTATCTTCATAGCAGCAGTCGTCATTCTGACGAGCTTGTTGGTGCCAACAATTTGGTTGCCACTGACCTTACCAAAACAAGTTGAAAAAGTGACCGAAGCTGAACTAGCAACGGCTAAGTCAGAAATGGTCGCCGACGCCATCACAATGCTACAAAACAGTCACAGCGATAACCCGACAACCAGCCAAGTCACCATGATTTTAGAGGGACAACGGGCCTTAGACGGACGCCCCAAACGTTCACAGCTGACTGAATTATTTGATCAGGCCTATACGATTGAACAGCAGACCATTGATCAAATGATCGCACGGGGTGAATTGTCAGATGAATTGGGCGAACGCTACATGCAATTTGCTAGTAACACCCGGATGCATAACCAACGAACTTTCTGGCAACGATTCGGCTTCTTCTTTAAATTCATGATTGTTGGTAAATGGTCGCGAAGTCACAAAGCCCGCGCACGCCGCAAGGAACTTCGTAAGTACAAACCGCAAGCTGGTGAAACCCGTGAACAGATAACTGCTCGCAAGCTAGAGATGTGGACGCAACTCCAAACGGTTGAACAACAACCTTATACGGCGGTCCGTCAATTTCTGACGAGTCACGCGACCCCGGACAACCAGCAAGCCATTGGGATTGTTCGGCGGGCCTACGATGAACGCCACCGTCGCCTATCTGGAAACCGAGATTCTCAGAAAAATCAAAATGAGCTGTTGATTGAAGCGTTCCAATTAGAGTACAACTTTATTCAAAGCCAAATCAGCACTAAAAAATACAGTGCTGAACTAGGAAACCAACTCTACGAACAAATTTCAACCGACCAACTCGTGTATTTACAGTCCGTCAACGCAGATTAATTTTGCTTAACCACTCGTCAAACTGGCGAATGGTTTTTATTTCAAAAAATAAAGTGCCCCATAATTGTTAGAATTGCTCGTCTAACAATTATGGGGCACTTCAATCCCTAATGGACTGTTTTTGAACTAAGCGCGTTGGCGCCGAATTCCAAACCAGCCAGCTAATGAAAACATTAGCCAACCAATTACCATTAGCCAAACTGATTCAGATTCATCAGTTTGTGGCAATGTTTGCGCAGTTTTATGCGGCGTTGTTTTAGGCGTCACATTTATCTGGGCCACCGCTGGCGTGACTGTAACAGTCACTGCGGTTGGTTTCATAGGTGTTTTTGGTTCTTCCGGTGTTGTCGGAATTACCGGTTTCGTCGGCGTCTTCGGTTCTTCTGGTGTTGTCGGAATTACCGGTTTCGTCGGCGTCTTTGGTTCTTCCGGTGTTGTTGGAATTACCGGCGTTGTTGGAATTACCGGTTTCGTCGGCGTCTTCGGTTCTTCCGGTGTTGTCGGAATTACCGGTTTCGTCGGCGTTGTCGGGATTACCGTGTTCGCTACCGTTTGTTCCTGGTTAGCCACTTCAGCGGAAATCACAATCTCTTGTGAGGTCGTACTGATTTGGTAACCAGCAGGTGCAGTTGTTTCAACTAAGGCATACGTGCCAAGGGCTAAATTATCAAAAACAAGTTGGCCGTTGGCATCGGTCGTACCTTTTGCTGCCACATTACCTGACGCATCCTTCAATTCAAAGGTCGCACCAGCTAGCTTGGCACCAGTCGCACGATCAACTTTGGTAATGGTTAATTGACCCTTAATTGCATCATCCGCAACTATTTGTGTCTGGTTAACCGCTTCAGTGGAAATCACAATTGCTTGTGACTTAGCACTGATTTGATAATCAGCAGGCGCAGCTGTTTCAACTAAGGTGTACGTCCCTAAAGCCAAATTCTTAAAAGTGAGTTGGCCGTTGGCATCGGTCGTGCCTTTTGCTGCTAAGTTACCCGCTGCATCCTTCAATTCAAAGGTTGCATCAGCTAATTTGGCTCCAGTCTCACGATCAACTTTGGTAATGGTTAATTGACCCTTAATTGCATCATCCGCAACTATTTGTGTCTGGTTAACCGCTTCAGTGGAAATCACAATTGCTTGTGACTTAGCACTGATTTGATAACCAGCAGGCGCAGCTGTTTCAACTAAGGTGTACGTCCCTAACGCTAAGTCCTTAAAATTAAGTTGGCCGTTAGTATCGGTCGTACCTTTTGCTGCCACGTTACCTGACGCATCCTTCAATTCAAAGGTTGCACCAGCTAACTTAGCTCCAGTCGCACGATCAACTTTGGTAATCGTTAGCCGACCCTTAATCGCATCATCCGCAACTGCTTGTTCCTGGTTAGCTTGTTCAGCGGAAATCACAATTTCTTGTGATTTTGCACTAAGTTGATAACCAGCAGGTGCAGTTGTTTCAACTAATTGATACGTTCCTAAGGCTAAATTCTTAAAGATAAGTTGGCCGTTGGCATCAGTCATACCTGTTGCTACTAAGTTACCCGCTGCATCCTTCAATTCAAAGGTCGCACCGGCCAACTTGGCATCAGTCACACGATCAACTTTGGTAATCGTTAGCTGACCCTTAATCGCATCATCCGCAACTGTTTGTGTCTGGTCAGGACTATCTGCGGAAATCACAATTGCTTGTGATTTCGTATTAAGTCGATAACCAGCAGGCGCAGACGTTTCAACTAAGGTGTACGTACCTAAGGCTAAGTCCTTAAAGGTGAGTTGACCATTAGCATCAGTCGTACCCGTTACCACGTTACCTGACGCGTCCTTCAATTCAAAGGTCGCACCAGCTAATTTGGCTCCAGTCACGCTATCAACTTTGGTAATGGTTAACTGGCCCTTAATCGCATCATCTGCAACTGTTTGTTCCTGGTTAGCTTGTTCATCGGAAATCACAATTGCTTGTGACTTAGCACTGATTTGATAACCAGCTGGCGCAGTTGTTTCAACCAAGGTGTATGTGCCAAGGGATAAATCACCAAAAACAAGTTGGCCATTGGCATCAGTTGTACCTGTTGCCACGTTACCCGCTGCATCCTTTAATTCAAAGGTCGCACCAGCTAATTTGGTTCCAGTCACACTATCAATCTTAGCAATCGTTAGTTGACCCTTAATCGCATCATCCGTAACTGTTTGTGTCTGGTCAAGACTATCTGCGGAAATCACAATTGCTTGTGACTTAGCACTGATTTGATAACCAGCTGGCGCAGACGTTTCGACTAAAGTGTACGTGCCTAAGGCTAAATTCTTAAAGGTGAGTTGACCATTAACATCCGTCGTACCAGTTTCTACCACTTTACCCGCTGCATCCTTCAATTCAAAGGTCGCACCAGCTAACTTAGCACCAGTTACGCTATCAACTTTGGTAATGGTTAATTGACCTTTAATCGCATCATCCGCGACTGTTTGGGTCTGGTCAGGACTATCTGCGGAAATCACAATTGCTTGTGATTTCGTATTAAGTCGATAACCAGCAGGCGCAGACGTTTCAACTAAGGTGTACGTGCCAAGGGCTAAATTATCAAAAACAAGTTGGCCATTGGCATCAGTCGTCCCAGTTACCACGTTACCTGACGCATCCTTCAATTCAAAGATCGCACCAGCTAGCTTAGTACCAGTTACGCTATCAACTTTGATCACCTTTAGACTGCCTTTAATCTCAGCATCCGTAAATGTCACTGTTTGATTGTTAACTTGACTATCTAAAGTAACGTTCTTAATGTCAGAATTCACGGTATAGCCTACAGGTGCTTTAGTTTCTTGGACCTGATAAGTACCTTGTTTTAGATTAGCAAATACAACTTGACCATTCTCGTCAGTTGTTTGCTCATCAACCTGCTTACCATCAGCATCCGTCAGTTTAAAGATTGCACCAGCTAACTTATGACCAGACTCATCAGTCTTATTGACTGTAATCGTCCGATAAGTGTTCGTTAGCGTAACCGTATTGCCGGCCGTAGCTTGACTGGCTTCATAGCCATCCAATGCAGATTCCTGCACCGTGTAGACATAAAGAGTGCCTTTAGCGTCACTAGTTAGCAAGTTATCGAATGACCCTTGATAATTATTTTCAGGCGTCAAAGTTAAAGTTTGTGTAGTTGGATTACCATTCAGGTACAAGGTCACTGTGACATTTGGTGTCGCTTTCGGAGCGTTGACCCAAACTTTCTTAACCGCCAAACTAGTCGTTGGAATTGGATCATCAGAAACTGTTTGTGTAACGCGATTGGTAACAACACCGTCAACCGTCGCTGTTTCATCATTAATCTCAATTGGATGTGCAGATTTATCTAACAAGTAACCTTCAGGCGCAGCTGTTTCAACCAATGAATACTTCCCGGCAGCCAAGTTCGCAAACACCACTTGACCATTTTTGTCTGTCTTTAAACCAGTTTGCAAAACAACACCAGCAGCTGTTTGTAATTCATAAACAGCATCCGGTACTGCAGCCTTGGTTGTACTATCAGTCTTATAAACAATCAGATCATAAGTCTTCCAATCTGCTGAACCTTCAGCACCATAATGATATGAAGGGTTCGAAGTAACAGTTGGTCCAGGGGTAGTCCCACTACCATCACCATTACCATCGCCGTCACCAGGAGTGGTAGTTCCGCCATCTCCCGGATCAGTCGTACCGGCTGGTGTATAGGTGGCACTTGCATTGTTAGCATAGGTCTGGTCAGGCTCAACTGAAACCGCATAATACATATTAATAGCGGTTTTAATGTTTCCCAATTGGATGGTCATCTGGTTGCCATCTGTTGTCACACTTATAGATGAGGCTGTATCATCAGCAGGTGTAAATTTATTATCTTTAAAACTGTACTTACCCAGTGTTTTTTCCCTAACGAATCCTTTATCACCATAGTAACCACTTTCAAAGGTAACATTATTATCATCAGCATCACCGTGTGTCTGGTACTGTCCCAGTTGATCAACAACCGTAACATTATTCCACGCTTCACTACCAATATTTACAACTACTTGCCATTCCATGCCAATTACTGTATCTGCACTATCTTTGATTGGCCATCCAATTTTATTGATCTTGGCATTATCATCGCCACTAATAATATCTTTCCCAGTCACATTAAATTTGAAGGTTCCTTGCCGACTAGACACATTATTTAACTCAAAATAATTGTTAAAAGTCAGTGTCCCAGTTTGATCCCCAGCTTTAGCTGAAAAAGAGCCAATTGCTTGACCATCACTGTTCTTCACGTCGAACGTTGTATTGGGCGTAAATAATATATGACTTGGCAGAGACAAAGTCGCCGTATCGCCGGCTTTGACTGGTACACCATCATCAATCGACCATTTATAGCTCGCAATGTACCCCTCATAAAGACTGAGCACATCATTTCCGTTATAGACGTTACCCTTACTATCCGTCACAGTAGCGCCATCCGCTGAGATCCCTTTAACTGCGAACTCAGCTTGGGCTGCCAAAGCAGCGAGGTTACTGTAGCTTAATTTCATTAAACTAGCTTTGGGTAAAATATTAAGCGACCCTTTTTGACTAGTCGTGACGGGCGAATATTGTTGCGTCACCGTCTGTTGCTTACTATTTTCAGCATTATCTGATTTAGCTTTAGTTTGCACTTTAACCGAATCACTTTTGCTATCCTGAGGTGCGGAACTACTGCTGGAAGATTGTTCCTTATCCAACGTATCAGACGAAGTTGAAGTTGAGCTTGCAGCACTGCTACTAGAAGAGCTCGCTTTACCCGTCGTATCGGATGAAGTTGAACTCGAGTTTGCAGAACTGCTGCTCTGGCTAGCCGACACTGGCGTTGAAGAACTGCTTGACGTTGCACTACTTTTAGTAGAACTACGCGTTGACAGAACAACTTTTTTTGCTGGCGTCGTTGACTTTTCACTTGAAACTGATGCTGCATCGACAGTTGATTCAGCGGTAGTTGTGGCCGTTGAATCTGCTTTAGCGGCGGTGGCGTTAGTTGCCAACAAAGTCAGCAACGTTGCCGTCCCCGCTAAAAAAGCTTTAAAGCGTTGATTCGTATTATTTAATTTCATCATTTTCCCTCCCTTCTATAATGAGATTGAAGGTTAAGGTCAATTGGAGGTTAACCTAACTAACCAATTATAATCCAATTTGCATGAGCATAACAATGATTGAAATAGAATATTGTCAATCCAATCAACTGTTATTTTGACGACCACATCCGGAAAACCCGTTTACAGGATGTCCAAACAGTTGACAAGTTCTGAACCAACTTATACATTGAGGACTAAGAAAACCCAACTGGGGATTTTCTATCTCAGTGTGACCACTTAGGAGGATTTTTTATGCCAACGAAACAAGCCTTACTAATCATCGATTACACCAATGACTTTGTCGCTGACCAAGGCGCGCTTACTTGTGGACAACCGGGGCAACTGCTCGCAACGCCCATTGTAACGCTAGCCGACCAAATGCGTACGGCGGGTGACTGGGTCCTATTGCCAACCGACGTCCACACGCCCAACGATCCGTATCATCCCGAAAGCAAGCTATTTCCGCCCCATAACGTTCGTAACACTTGGGGACGTGAGCTATACGGGCCTTTAAAAGACTGGTACGCCGAACACCAAAGTGAAGCAACCGTTTGGCAATTCGACAAGACCCGTTACAGTTCGTTTGCTGGAACCGATCTTGACCTGCGTTTACGGGAACGCCACGTTGACACCCTGCACTTAGTTGGGGTCTGCACAGATATTTGTGTTTTACATACCGCCGTCGACGCCTATAACTTAGGCTATCAACTCGTTATCCATGAAAATGCCGTTGCGAGTTTTGACGCCGCCGGACACGACTGGGCACTGCGCCACTTTAAGAACACGCTCGGAGCCACCATCGTTTAAGGCTAAATAAAAATAAGGATTCAGAAATTTCAAAATTTCTGAATCCTTATTTTTATTTAACGGGGGTTAACCCACGCATTAAGACTTCCACCGCTTCCTGACTAGCTTTATCAGCGTCAAAGTCAGCCGTTGGTGCGAAGAAGACCTGTGGGAAGACGTAGCTACCAAGAATGCCAACCAAATAACGAATGATGCGCATATTTGGCCAATCTACCAATTCACCACGATCTTTAAATTGCTGTAGCACCTCGCCGACCTGCCCATTCACGACCGCTTCCACCTTACCCGACAGGTCCGTAATAATTTTAGGATTACGCAGAATTTCTTGGGCAAAAACCCTAATCTGTTGCCGATTTTCAACCGCAAACGTCATCCGGTCCCGAATGGCATACTGTAAAAAGGACTTTAAATCGACTAAATTATTGGTCTTGAGTTCATCGAGAAATTCAGTCGCCACCATCGGTACTACGTGGGCTATAATCGGATCTAAGATGGCTTTTAAAATTCCCTCTTTAGTCTTAAATTGCTTGAAGACCGTCCCTTCTGAAACGCCGGCAGCCTTAGCAATCTCACTAGTGCTCGTCCGGTCAAAGCCCTGCTCAGCGAATAAATTCAGACTGACTTGCAAGACCGCCTGTTGCTTAGCGGACAGGTCCGACTCCCGCAACGTCTTTTTAAATAAAGTTTCAACATTATTGACTTGCATCCAAATCCCTCACGTTCATTTTACCCTTTCGTCCAGTATACGGCATGCTGGCAACCACGCCAACCAACAATCTACCGTGATACTTTTCAAACCAATGCTTAAACTTTCCGATACCGTTTTAATCCTACAATGTTTAAGAACGTTAAGACGACTAGGAAAATCAACAGGATACCAATATCAAAGCCTAAATCAAAGATTGAGGTCCCACGCATAATAATATCGCTAACGGCATCACCAGCGTATTTGATTGGAATAATGTAAGAAATATCCTTAACCCAAGCCGCCATTGAATCCAACGGAATAATCCCGGAGAAGAAAACTTGCGGCACGATTACTAATGGAATGAACTGCATCATTTGAAATTCGGAGTTGGCGAAAGTAGATAACAAAATTCCAAAAGCCAACGCGACTAACGCTAAAATTAAGTTAATGACGATCACACTCGCCATATTTCCCACAACTTCAATTCCGAGCATCCAAACAGTGACTAAAACAATTAAAATCGTTTGAATGATTGCTAAGACGCCATAGCTCAACATGTACCCAAAGACGATGGAAGCACGTCTAACCGGCGTTGCTAACAACCGATCTAAAGTTCCAGTCGTCCGTTCTTTTAATAGGGCCATCCCAGAAATCAAGAAAACGAAGAAGAACACGAAGAAGCCCATTAAGATTGGCAACATCTTAGCAAAATAACCCGTGTCCTTGTTACCATAAACGTAGTGGTTCGTAATCTTAGGGGACTTTTGACTAGTTGACTTAGTCGCGGTCGTCGTGGAAGTGGCTTTCGTCGAAGCTGCCTGCTTAGCCGCTACTGCACTGCCACCGGCCTTAGCCGTGGCCGCTGCTTGTTGTTTTTGAATGGCTTGCAACTGAGCCTGCATCTTAACCGTTGCCTTAGTGCTCTTCTTCAAAGCTGACTTCAACTGGTTAATGCTCGTTGCGGTCAACGCATTCTTAAAGGCTAATTTCACGGTCGCCGTCTTTGTCGAGTCCGTATTAGCATACGTTAAGCTGTAATTGTTGCCATTTTTCTTAACGATTGCATCAATATTTTCTTTAGCCAACGCCTTTTTAGCGGCGCTCTTAGTGTCATACGTTTTCACAGTGACATGCTTAATATCATCCATCTGTTTATTTAAACTGTGGCTGACTGAGACGGTCCCAACAGTCACATCAGTTGATGAATTGGTATTAAAAATAACACTCATCAGTAACATAATTAAAATTGGTGCGATAAACATCAAGGCTAACGTCCGCTTGTCACGGAAGAGTTCCTTCAGCACCCGGTTCATAATTGCAATTGTTCGCATTATTCAACACCCTCCGCCTTCAAAAAGACATCTTCAATCGTTGCCACTTGATATTGTTGTTCCAGAGCAGTCGGCGCATCAAACGCCATCACTTTACCATCCAATAACAAGGCCACCCGTCCACACAATTCCGCTTCATCCATCACATGGGTCGTAATCAAAATACTGCGACCTTCATCACGAATCCGACCAAGTTCAGCCCAAATCTGTCGCCGCAAAGCGGGATCAATCCCAACGGTTGGTTCATCTAAAATTAACAAGTCGGGCTTTCCCATCAGCGCAATCGCTAAGGATAACCGGCGCATCATCCCACCAGAATACCCAGCAACCCGCTTATCCAAGTCCTTAGTCAGATCAACGACTTTCGCCACGTAGTCAACTTCTGACTTAATGTCTTGCTTAGCGATGCCCTTCATCAGACCGTAAAACTTCAAATTTTCACGTCCAGATAACGCGTCGTATAACGCATCCGTTTGGGCCATGTACCCGATGCGGCCAAGTAATTCCCGGTTAGGCATCGTTGTATCAAAAACTTTGGCCGAACCGCCACTAGCGACTTCCATTCCTAGCGTTACCTTAATAACGGTCGATTTGCCGGCCCCTGATGGTCCAATCAGCCCAACAATTTCACCCGGGTTAACCGTTAAATTAATATCTTTTAAAACCGTTTGATTACCAAACTTCTTGGCCAGATGTTGTAAATCAATAATTGCTCGTGCCATACGATTGCCTCCCAATAAATTCAATCTGTTTACTTTTGTTATTTCATAAGTGAGTGAGTGGTTACTTACTAACAAAATCTATTATAGTGAGTTGTCACTCATTGTCAATCTTTTTATCAACATTTATTTTTAGCGCCAACAAAAAAGCAGCAACTAAACGCGCCATTAAGCGAATTTAGTTACTGCTAACAAGTACAATATTCTAATAACTGCCGGTACTAATCTAATTTAGGTTCGACCCATTTTGAAAGAATCCAGACGTTTAGCGCCCCTTCAATTAAGGTCACAATCACCATAACGGCGATGCCTACCCACATGTTATCAATCACACCGCCATTGATTGCCTGACTCGAAAGGAAGCTAAGCCCACCAATTAAGGCGCTAACAAGCCGAATCGCAATTGCCATGACAATGATGTAAATAATCACATTCACGACGTTCTGACGAAACCGTGGTAAGAAGCTGCTGGCAGCGTTCGTCACAAAGTGAACCAAACTGATCGTACTCCAAATTAGTAAGAGCGACAGGATTCCGACCACGATCGCTGTCAATCCAAATTGGACTAAATTGACCTCACTATTCAGCTGGCCGAGCCCTTCTGGTACGCCGTTAAAAACTTTTTCCAAACTATTGTGACCAATCAGGAGCGTTATGCCAAACAGAATGCCTTGAACTAACCACAAGTAGATTTGGTTAGCCAATGACGCTCCTAGGTTAAGCAAATAAAGCTTCCAGTCGCTGATAGGAATTAACCGGTACGTTTCCGTCATGGTCGTCCGCTCATTTTTAACAGCTAACATGACTAGGCTAACCACTAAAGGAATCATCATAAACCCGCAGAGCGTAAAGAACGGCGTATAGGCGTGGAAGTCACCCCTAATAGCCTGCCAAAGGCCTGAAATGACGAGCATCAACAGTTCAAACGCCACCACCCAGTTCATTAAGACAAACCGTGGCCAACTTAATTTCTTAAACAACGCCCAACTCTTAGTCATTGTCAGTCCCCCCTTCGTATAATTGCTCATAGTACGTTTCAATATCCATATGCTTGTGATCCCGAATCGTCTCAGTTGCTTCATGCACCGCAATCGTTTGATCCTTAACCACGACGATTTCATCTAAGATGGGCGCAATTTCTGAAACGTAATGGTCACTCACTAGTAGCGTTGCCGTGTCTGGTAACCAGCGAATAATACTATTAATGATCTTCTTACGACTCATACTGTCGATGCCACTAAATGGTTCATCCAGTAAGTACAGGTCAACTTGGCGACTTAACGTCAAGGCAATGATCAATTTTTCGCGGGTCCCTTTTGATAAGGCGGCTAATTTTTGCTGCCCATCTAAGCCTAAAAACTGTGCCAATTCCTGATAACGCTGACTGTCAAAATCCGGATAAACCGCAGCGTAAAACTGTTCAATGCGACTAATTTTTTGACTAGGTGAAAAGCCCTTCAAGTGATCCGTAAAACTAACGTGCTGCTTACGGCCAACCGGTGTACTGGTTCCACTGACCGTAATAGTACCGGACCCCTTCGCACTTCCAGTGATTAACCGCATCAAAGTCGTCTTGCCGGCACCGTTTGCACCTAGTAAGCCGACCACTTTTCCACCCGCCAGCGTCAACTGCACATCATGCAAAATATGACGCTGATTACGGTTATATTTTAAATTTTCAATCGTTAATATGGCTGTCATCTTGATTTCCCCTTTGCTGGACGTACTGTTGAACGCTGGTGATAATCTCATCATCGCTCAAATTTAAAGCGTGGAGCTCGTGATAAACCGTTACGAGCTGGTCTTGTACCAATTGTTGCTTCAACGTCGCTATTTTTTGTTGGTCCTCGGTCACAAAGTTTCCGCGACCCCGCTGTGAAACTAAGAACCCTTCCTCAATCATCGTACCGAGTGCCCGTTGGACCGTATTCACGTTTACCGTGAGATCTAGCGCCAACTGCCGAACTGCGGGAAGCTGATCACCCGGCTTTAACTTGCCCGTCACCATTTCATGGTAGATGACTTGCTTAATCTGTAAATAAATTGGGACTTTATCGTCAAATTCCACTGACTTCCGCCTCCCTAGTGTTCTATTTAACTATTACAATATAACACTAGTTCAATTTTTGCGCAATCAAAAAATCATCGTCTTCCGTGACAGCGCTTTCATTTCTGACTTGATTGTTTCCCAGACAGCGCTATACTGGCACTAAGGGGATGAGCACATGCTTAAAAATGAAAATGCGATTGCTTTGACCACTGCGATTGACGTTGCCTACAACGATTCCGCAGTTCAAGCAGTCCCAGAATTGGTTCAGCTATTATCAAAAGCAGCTCAAGCTCTCGACTGTGTGGCTGATCACCACCAAGTCGCTAGTCAACTCAATCACGACTTAGCCACTTGGGGACGCGCCCACACTAGCGGTCCCGCAGCTTTAGATGCGCTCTACTTGGAAACGCTCAAAGATAGTACCGGATTGGCCTATCAAATGCCTTACCAACAAGCGTAATAATGATTGACCTAAAAAGGTTCGGTCCACTGATATCAGTGAGCCGAACCTTTTTAGTTAATTCACGTATTGGGCTAAGAAACTAGCCACGTGCTGTTTATAGTTTTGATAATTTTGGGTAATCGCCGTTGTGTGCCCAGCACCCTTAACGAGCCACAATTCTTTGGGCTGGTGCGCGTTGCGATACAACATTTTACCCATCCGGGGTGGCACAAAGTCGTCCTTAGTTCCACTAATAATCATAATCGGTAACCGGTTCTTTTTGATTGCGGCGACCGCGTCAGCTTCTCTGAAGTTATAGCCCGCGCGCAACTGGGTCACCATGCTCGTCACGTCAACTAATGGGAAGGCCGGCAGATGATACATCTGCTTGGCTTGGTAACTGATGATGGCTTGCGCACTCGTAAAGGGACTGTCGACCACGTACGCCTTAATTTTGGGAACCTGGTGCTCACCACTAGCCATGGTCATTCCGGCTGCGCCCATACTAATGCCACTCATCACGATCTGCGTCGTCTGGGTACGCTTAACGACCGTCTTAGCCCACTGCAGATCATCGCGACGTTCCAGCCAGCCGTAACCCACGGCCTGCCCCTGACTATCACCGGACGCCCGGGAATCGGGAACCAGCACATTGTAGCCCAGCTCGTGATACATTCCCGCCCAAGCGCCCATCAAGGATTTATTTCCCGCAAAGCCGTGGGCCAAAACGACCGTTTTACGCGCGTCTTTTTTGGGAACGTACCAAGCGACTAACTTTAAATGGTCGGGCGTTTCAATTTTCCAAGTTTGTTTTTTAGCGTGTAAGTACCAATATTTTTCTCGGTAGACCGCACTCTTTTTCGATAAACGCGTGCTCTGAGTAATGAATCCTTTATCACCACGGGCAATCGCCACGTGATAAAAATAACTGCCGGCACCAATCAGGCCACCACCAACGATAACGATGATAATACCTAACGTTATCCACAACTTTTTCACTTGTGCTTCCCCACTTTCATCCTTAAATGAAGATTCACGAATTTACAACGTGATATTCGATGAATTTTCGCCACACCCATAATAATAACGTTTATAATTAAAGATAACTAGACCAGATTAGGGGGTCCAAAAATGCATTATTCAGAAACATGGGATTTAGACCAAATTTTTCCGGGTGGTATCACCTCACCGAAGCTTCAAGCGAAAATCACCAAAATTACGCAGCAACTCGCTGAAGCTAGAACCGCGCTGACTAATTGGCGCACTGACGCTGACACACCCGACAACGACTGGTTCGTTCTCATCGTTAATGACTTACAAAAGATTCAAGCTGGCCTTGCCCAGTGCGAAGTTTTCGTTGTTGCGGTCCAATCCGCCGACGCTAAAAACACTCAGGCCGGGACCATCTTAAACCAACTCTATCAACTCGATAACCAGTTAGATAACCTGCTGAATCGGTTCAAAAAGGGATTGGTTAATCTTGACGACTCAACGTTCAAAGCCATTTTAACGCAACCAGCATTAAAAGCCGTTGCCTTCAATCTAACAGAGATGCGTGAGCAGGGGCGTGATCTCTTAGCTGATTCAACTGAGGCACTGATCAATAACTTGTCCTTAGACGGTTTTCAGGCTTGGAGTGACCACTACGATACCCTTGTTAATCAGCTCAAGATCAACTATACCGACGAACACGGGCAGACCCACCAATTGTCTGCCGGCCAGGCCCAAAACATGCTGGCAGCGGCGATGCCTAATGCGCAACGCGCCCAGTTAATGCAAAATTGGGAAGCCACCTGGCAAGCAAACGCCGCCCCCTTCGCGGATACCTTGAACCACTTGGCTGGCTTCCGGCTGACCAACTATCAAGCACACGGCCTGACGAACTTTTTGCAAAAACCGCTGGAACTTAACCGCATGAGCCAAGCGACCCTCGATGCGATGTATCAGGTCGTAGCTGAAGATAAGGGCTTGCTGCTGCACTACCTCCAACGTAAAGCAGCGTTGTTGGGTAAATCACAACTTGATTGGCAAGACGTGGAAGCCCCACTCGACTTGGGCGGCCAGCCCACTAGTCAAACTTATGACCAAGCGGCTGACTTCGTGATTACGAACTTCCAGAAGTTTAGTCCTAAGATGGCCCATCTCGCTAAGTACGCCCTCGAGCATCGCTGGGTTGAAGCGGAGAATCGCCCCAACAAGCGGCCCGGCGGTTACATGGACAACTTGCCGGAAACCCAAGAATCACGCATCTTTATGACCTTCACGGGCTCGCCAAATGATACCGCAACGTTGGCCCACGAACTAGGTCATGCTTTTCACGCTGACGTTATCAAAGACTTGCCTCTCTGGCGGCAGGATTACGCGATGAACGTTGCCGAAACCGCATCGACTTTTTCAGAGTTAATCGTGGCGGACGCCAGTGTCAAAGCGGCTCACGATCCTAAAACTAAGTTACAACTATTGGATACTAAAATGCAGAATCCATTGGCGATGTTCTTAGATATTCGGGCGCGCTTCCTCTTTGAGACCCGCTTTTACGACGCACGCAAACGGGGAATTGTCACCCCTGACGAGTTATCCGCGCTGATGCTCGCTGCACAAAAGGAAGCTTACGGGAACGCCTTAACCACTTACCACCCAATGTTTTGGGCTAGCAAGTTGCATTTCTACCTTTCAGACGTGCCATTCTACAACTTCCCGTACACGTTTGGTTATTTATTTAGCCTCGGAATCTACGCCCAAGCTAAGCAGCAGCCCGACTTTGAGGAGCGCTACATTGCGTTACTTCGCGATACTGCCAACATGACTACTGAAGAACTCGCGCAAAAACACCTCGGAGTCGATTTAACTAAACCGGCCTTTTGGCAAGCGGGGGTTGCACTCATCAAACGCGATATCGATGAATTTATGGCGTTATCCGCGCCACTACTATAAGAAATGGAAGTGATCACATGTTTCCTGAACGTTTAAGAGCCCTCCGACGGGGACAAAAAATGACGCTGGCTGAATTGGCCACCGCCTTAAATGAACAACCCGACGCCGACATTACGACCCGTCAAAATACGGCGGCCCAAATTGGGAACTGGGAACGGAATTTACGGACCCCTTCCTACTTGGAAGTTCGCAAGTTAGCCGAGTATTTTAACGTCACAACGGATTACCTATCTGGTCGCGCCGATCAAGAAGAATACGATCTCGGTCGCATCTTTCTCTCCGGTAAACCACTGACTTTTAACGCTGAAAAGCTCACCAGTGAAGACCGTTACGAGCTATTTCAGCTGATGAACGGTTATCTTCACGGTCGCCAACAACGTCCAGCGCCCGATACGACCGGGCAAGAAGAACTGGACCTTCACTTTGATGATTAGGAGTTTACATGAATCCCAAAAAATTAAAACAATTAAAAAAGCGGGTTAAACAACAAGCCACCCCGCCTTACATTGAACAGATGCAACGCTACCGAACGCTTTTCAAAGACGATCCTAAGATTTTAGTCATGATCAATAACGTTTTGGAAAGTGACCGGTTGTTAGCGGCCGGCCTGCCCCCGCAACAACTGCCCGTCCTACAAGTGCCGGACCACTTCCAAGACGAGCTCTTTGCCCGGATCAATCAGAGCTACGCCATCGGGGACCCTGCCGGCGACGCTGAATGGGAACGCCTTTCTGACGCCCTTCCAAAAGTGGATAAGTTATTGCGCGACTTTCGGGACTACGTCGAGGATAAATATGGTATGTGGGCTTATATCAGTGCCCCGTTCTTAAAAGATTTGGCTGATTTTGTCGGGGACGCCCCCGTTTTGGAAGTGATGGCTGGTAACGGCTACGTTTCTAAAGGACTCCGCCGTTTGCATCCTTCCCAGACCATCTACACGACGGATTCTAAAGCTTGGACGCACGAAGCCAATAATCAGACCGGCCGTCAGCCAGTGACCGCCATCGAGCCGTTAGATGCCATCAGTGCCTTTAAAAAATACGCCGAACAAGTTAAATACGTCATCATGGCGTGGTCACCGGATAAATTGACCATTGATTGGGAGCTGCTACAAGCCATTCGGGCTAGTGAAACTGACATCACGTTGATTTGTATCGGTGAAAAGTACGGGGCCACGGGTTCCAAGCAATTTTGGGATCACGCGGATTATCAATCCGGCGAGGCCGTTGAACAACTTAACCGCCACTACCGGCCATTCGACCTGATTCACGACCAAGTGTATCTCATTCATTAGTTCATAGTAAAAAACGTGCCACAGAAATCAAAATTCTGTGGCACGTTTTTTACATTCTAAGTTATAACGTTTTAATGACCCGGGCAGGAACCCCTGCCACTACGGTATTGGCCGCCACGGATTTAGTCACAACGGCACCGGCGCCCACGATGGCGTTTTCACCAATGGTCACCCCCGGCAAGATCAAAGCCTTGGCGCCGATCCAGGCACGTTTTTCCACCTGAATGGGTTTCAAGTCCAAATCGTGGCGATGTTCCGGATCAGATTGATGATTGACCGTAATTAGGCTGGCGCCGGGACCAATCAAGACATCGTCGGCCAGAGTGATGCCACCCAAATCGGTAAACATCACGTTATTGCTAACGTAGACCCGTTTTCCCATTTTGATATTAGCACCAAAGTCGGTATAAAACGGTAGTCGAATCTCGACCGACTCGTCTAACGATTGCCCCGTAATCTCACTCACCAGCGCTCGTGTTTCCGCGACATCGTGTGGCTGGTCATTGAGTTTCTGAACGAGCCGTTGATTACGTATTGACCGTTGATGTCGCTGCGCATCTATTTGTGGTGCAAACATGTTTGTCCATCCCCTATAAGTTTTGAATTCAGTATAAGGGGCACCCGTAACAATGTAAAATGCCTATCTTTCATAGGAATCAATAGCTTTTTAGTATGAAGAGAGTGGGCCAAAAGGCGGCTAGCTTGCGAGCATTAACGTGAAATCAGCGATTATTCCTGGGTTTGGAATAGTTGCTGATTTCGGGTTAAGCGGAACAAACTGCCTTTTGGTCCACGTTTCAACCATAGCAATAGGAAAAGCCAACCAGAAATTTTCCTGATTGACTTTTTGAGTTTTGTCCCTAACTCGTTATTAAAAAAAATTTTTAATGTCAACTTAATCCAACAAATGCGTCGCCAAAAAATCAACGGCCGCTTCATGCATCCGATGAGGCACGTGATGCACGCCACCATCCGCACGTTTAAACACCGTCTGTGCTAAGGCAGCGTCATCTTGATACCGTTTCTGAAAATCAGCCACGTACTTATACGGCACCATCTGATCCGCCGTCCCGTTAAAGAAGAACATCGGGCGACCGTTCAACCGGTCCACGTGTTGTGACAGGTCAAATTGGCCAATCTGATCATAGGTTTTCATTAACAGGTCCGCTGGTAATTGGGATTTTAACTCGGCCGGGATCTGCGCCACTTGGTCCTTCGCAAAAGCGACTGGTTCCGGTGACCCAATTAGGGAAATGCCAGCCATAACGCTGGCCTGAGTGGCCATGATGCCGGCAGCGGTAATGCCACCCATAGACGTCCCCATCACACCGACCTTTTCAGGGTCGGTAATGCCCGCGTTCACCAGTGCATCGACCAATTTGGGAAACTCTGCGACTGAGTGGCCAACAATTGACCAAAAATGTTCTGGGTGTCGATCTAAGTCAACACCATCGTTACGACTGCCATGCAGGTAAGCCGTGGGTAAAATCACGCGAAAGCCGCGCCGCACTAAATCATAACTTGCGACCAATTCAGACGACGTCTGCGTTGTCCACCCGTGATAGTCAATAACGGTTGGTAGCTTAGTTTGGGCCTGACTAGCCGCAAACACGTGTAATACCGGTAAATCCGCAATTTTCGTGGTCCGAACGATCACGTCTTCAAATACATTGGTTGTCATGTTTATCACCATTTTCAAGATTAATAGTTCATATTTTAGCAGAGAACGACTCGCAAACCAATCAAAAAACGTTAATTACCGGTTCGCTTCCCGATAATTAACGCTTTGTTAAACCTTACTTTTCTAAGGTATCTAAGAAATCTTCAACTTGTTTCTGGGTCTTACGGAACTTGTCGACGTAACGACCAGTTTCTTGACCATCTTCAATACCGACAAAACTAGGAATCCCCATGACACCCATATCTTGTGCGATTTCAATATTAGCATCGCGGTCAACCGTGATCCAATCATATTGATCATATTTAGCTTCGATTTGAGGCATCACTGGCTTGATAAAGGCGCAATCCGGGCACCAATCCGCCGTGAAAAATAACATGTGTTTGCCAGTTTTAATGCGTTCGCGGATTTCCGCGTCACTTAAAGTTGCTGTTGCCATTTCAATGCCTCCAATTTAATTATTAACCATAGTTTAACACATACTAAAAGTAAGTAAAGTGTTTTGGCTTACTTTTGTGCTTTTTCAAGCGCCTGCTGTAAATCGGCCTGAAGGTCCGCTACGTTTTCAATTCCGACCGACAGCCGTAATAAGTTCGCTGTAATGCCCTTAGCCGCCCGTTGTTCTGGACTTAGATCCGCGTGCGTCTGAACCGCTGGCACCGTGACCAAACTCTCGACACCACCTAAGCTTTCGGCAAATGAGACGACCTTTAATGCTTGCAAGAACTGATCAACATCGGTCCCCGCCGCTAAGTAAAAGCTGATCATGCCGCCCCGTCCAGGGTACAAGACCCGTTCCACGTACTGATTAGCCGTTAAAAATTTGACCAGTGCCTGCGCATTCGCTTCGTGTTGGTGTAAGCGGAGCGGCAACGTCTTAAGACTTCTTAATAGTAGCCACGCATCGAACGGATCAAGCACGGCCCCCGTTGTAACTAGGTTAAATTCTAATTGCTTGGCGTCTTCTTGATGCTTAGCAACTACCGCGCCCGCTAAAATATCGTTATGCCCAGCAAGGTACTTTGTCGCTGAATGAACCACGATATCGGCGCCTAAATCGAGGGGTTTTTGAATTAGCGGCGTGTAAAAAGTGTTATCCACAATGAGCTTAATGTGGTGTGCGTGCGTTGTCGCCGCGGTTTTTTGAAGATCGATGACCTTCATCGTGGGATTGGAAGGTGTTTCTAACCAGAGTGCGGCCGTCTGCTCGTCAATCAACGCCGCTAGTTCACTCTGATCCTGTCCATCCCAAACCGCAAACGTTAAATGGTAGTGATCGTGTAACAAGTCAAAGAACCGGTAAGAGCCACCGTACAAATCATCTGAAATAATAATTTTATCCCCACTATGAAATAGCGTAAAGACTAGTTGAATAGCGGCCATCCCGGAAGTCAATGCGTAAGCCGCTACCCCGTGTTCCATTTGTGCTAGCGTTGCTTCCAACACGCCACGTGTCGGTTGCGCTTCCCTTGGATAATCAAACCCCGTCGACTGCCCTAATCCAGCATGCCGGTACGCGGTGGACAAGTAAATCGGGGCAGAAATCGCCCCCGTTTTGACGTCATCCGTTCGATTTCCAGCTTGTGCTAACAACGTTTCAATGTGCCATTTTTCATTAGAATTTGTCATATCAATCACCCTCGCTCAGTTTTCTCTTATGTTTTTTAGTTCATTAAAATCGGCTCAGCCAATCTCCGGCTACACAAAAAAAGCCCCCGTCCTTCATGGGACGACGGCTTCGTGTGACCACCCAAGTTCAATAACGGGTCACCCCGCTAAACTCACTAAGTTGTTTCCAACTTACTGGGGTATCGGCCAGTGCCGCTAGCGCAGCCCAACGACCGCCACTAGGCATTCCGAGTTCATCTTCGCAAAAATATAACCGACCGTTTTCCACTTAACACGGCTCCCTGTACGATTATCTTTAAGCTACTCTTCTCATCAACATGTATTTTAATTATATTCTCATTCTACTCTAATCATAAATAAGGCGTCAAGCCAGACCACTGCTTTATTTTCATTATTGATCATAATGTTCTAACGCCGCCGCACGAATCAACGTCCACGCACTGTTGGTCTGAAATTGGGTCGGGTGAACGGCCTCTTTACTTAAGGCTTCCGCGTCGTTGGCGAGCTGCCACGCCCGCGAACGCCCACCAGCATGGCACGCATCCAATGCGTTTGCTTGGTCTAATAAATACTGCAGTAAGGTTGTTAAGGGTTTAGGCGATGCTACTAATTGTAGCGACGTGACTTGCGCAGCCATCAACCAGCATCGCGCTTGATCCGCCAACCCCCGTAAGCGAACTGCGCTGGAGTGATAACTGGCCGTTTCAGTTTTGAGGGCCTGAACCGTTAAACTCAATAAGGCCGCCGCTACGTTAATTAACGATGTGTGTTCCAACACGGCTAGATCACCTACCAAGTACCATTGCCGACGCAGTCCCGGTATGATTTGAACGCCTTGCTGGCTGACGACTTGGGCAATCTGATCGAGTAACCGCGAATAAGCCGTATGGGCTAACCGGTCACTCAACGCCGCCAACGTTTCCTGTGGATAAATCTCACACGTCTCGTCATCCGGGTCCCAGACCAGTAAGTCGTAATCCGCACTACTCTGAACCGTCGCTACGGCCGCTGTGGGATCTAGTTGCCACGTTTCCGCTGGTTCGAAATCATGCCCCGTCAGTTGTACTGTGTATTTACGCACCGTTATCCCTCCCTCAAGTTTACAGCCCAGCTTAACACCTTACGGTAACTGTAAGGCAACCTAAAAAGCTCAACCTTTTTTACTATTCATACGGGCAAATCTGTTTACAAGCAAAGTATTGATGATTAGACTAACAATAACGATTCAATTTAAATTGACAATCAAAAGGTTGATTGACACCTTTAGGAGGAACTAAAATTGTCCTATACAATTCAAGAAGTTGCTAAAAAAATGGCAATTTCTACTTACAGTATCCGGTACTACCATGACCATGGCATGCTCCCCTTCGTCAAGCGTGACGAAAACAACAACCGGGTCTTTGAAGACGTCGATCTCGAATGGTTAAACCTGATTATTTGCCTGCGTTCAACTGGGATGCCCGTCGAACGGATCCAACACTACTTAAAGCTTGTTCAGGAAGGTGAACAGACAGTTCCTGAACGCTATGAAATGATGAAAGTCCAGCAGCGTCGGACCTTAGACGAGATCAATGATCTCCAAAATCATCTCAAAACCATCAATCACAAGGTCGATCACTACGCTGACGTTTTGATTAACCATAAAGTCGATACGATTGTGCCTTCCAATATGGAAGAAGCTGAAAAACACGAAGTTTACCAGGAAAATCCGTCGTAAATTTAAGCATTCAAAAAGGACTTGAGAACGTTCACTGACGTTACTCAAGTCCTTTTCTAATTTACATCTAGCTTAGAAATGAATGTACTTAATAATCACGAGGAAGTACACCAATATAACTACCGCGAGTCCGAGCGTTTCTAGTAAGGCAATCCACTGACCACCCGCAGTTCGGCCCCGTGGTCCAAAACACAAGTAACCCCCACCACACAATACAGCTAGCGTGCCAAGGTCTAAGCCCCAACTATGATTGAACATATAAACAAACGGGCCAATAATGGCTGCAACTAAGGCGACCCACTTAAAAATAACTAGAATTCGGCGTCCGAGACGCTTATCTTTTTCATCATATATTTCATGTTTAACTTTCTTTTTCTCCGTTGCCATTCCAACGCACCTCAATTTCACGTTCAATTAGATTAACCATTCTAGTATGCCGTAATTAGAGGTACTTTTCAAGAAGGCGCTTACCGGAACTCGTTACAAAGAACGTCCCGGATATGTGGGACGTTCTGATTGCCGAAGGACTCATTAACCTCAAAGAGCCTTCACGATTTCTTTAATTAGACGGACTGGTTGCGACCACGCGCCAAGTGCTACCGTTTGAAAGGGATTGTTGTTCCAAGCTTCCCTGCGCGTTAACACGGAACCGACCAGCCAAGTGATCCGCTTCAGTACTACTATTTTCATAAACGTCAACGTAAACTAAACCTGACCGCTGATATTGTTGGAAAAGAAAATCATCTTTAGTGACACTAGCACCTTGGTACTGCTTCTCAACTTGTGCCCAGGCCCAATTATTGACCTGCGTCGTTGTTAAATTACGCCCAGCCGTTGAACTGGTCGCCGTAGTACCGGATTGTGACGAACTCGTCGCAGCCGTTGAAGCCGACTTACTAGAGGCAGTGGTTGTGGATTTACTTTCACTACTAGTACTTTCCCCACTGCTAGTCTTGGACTTTTCCGTGCTACTACTATCATTGGCTTTTGAACTATCTTTTTCAGCCGCAGCCTTGCTGCTAGCTTTACTACTAGTCACAACCGATGAGCTCACCGCTGACTGTGTCGAAGACACATGGTCACTCTTAGGCCAGAGATACGCACCGCCACCTATAACAGCGAGGCCAGCGACCACGATACTGCTAACTAACACCTTTTTCATAACTAATCAACTCCCCAAAAATTAATAGTTTTGATGCTAACTTAACAATACGCTACCTGTGGTCATTTTACCAACGATTACCTGAGTTAAACAAAAAACTTAACATTTCAGTACAACAAAAAAAGCGTCCGAAAATTAATCCGAACGCTTCATCACGGCACTGGTAAACCAGTGGGGGTGACATTCCACAATATCAGTGACCCAAGCACTCTGAAATACGTCAGAGAAACGTGCCCCGCTATCAATAATTAGTCACTAGCCGCTCGCGCGGAACTTCCATTGCTGGAAATCTGACTTTATCGACTCATCGCATTCACTACCCTATCATCTTTGGTCACCAATTGCAAGCTAATCAAAAAAATCGCCACCTCATTAACACGCGGCTAATTGGGTGACGACCATCAGGCACAATGATTTGGCTTGGCTCCATATCATGAAGCTATCATACCGAATCACTGTAAAGATATCATTGATATTTTGTAAAACTTTCACCTAGGCATCCGCTTCGGTGATTTGGTTTAATCGTTCCATTTGTGAGTCAAGCCACGTTGTCAATAACTTGGCAGCGCCGTCCTGATCAGCCAAGACGTCATCGGCCGTACCGAGCTCATCAATTCGTAATCCTGAAGGCAATGCTTCCGATTCCGCAATCATGTATAGCCGGATTGGCATCGTTTTGTCAGCATCCGTTACTTTGCCGATTTCCGTCAAGTTAGCCAAAGGAAGGTTAATGACACTCGTCTCTAAGCGAAAGCTCACAGCGGGCTCGTGAGTGGTCGTCAGCGTTGCCTGTGCAAGCTGATCAGCGGCCACATCCTTCAAAAAGTTCGTCAGCCACGGTTGCACTTGCTTCGTCAACGTCTCATATTTTCCTTCCAAAGTCGTTACACTAAGCTTCTCAGCAGTGACATCATCAATAAATGCTTGTACGTTTCGTTGCATGTTATCCCTCGTTTAGTTAGTTTTATGTCGCCAGCGTGTCAATAAGACGAGCGTGTAGAAGTTAATCCCCAACCCAATCGCGCCAATGACTTCCAATAACAACTTAATTTCCATTCCAGCCGTACTTTGATACCCCGACATTAGGGCGTTGACTAGCCCCAATGAGTAAATCAGGATAACGATTCCGAGGACGTAAAAACCGAGCATTCGGTTTAAATACACGGCTAAAATTCCCACAAAATAGAGGACTAACGCAATTAAGAGTCCCTGCCACATTTCTGGTAAAGAAATTAGTTTAGCTTGTAAGTGAAAATGGCTGGTCGACATCATCCAATTGACGATACCGTAACAAAAAAAGGAAACAAACGCAAATGCGACTAAGCGAGTCAGTTTCAACAAATCACTCCCGTTATTGGGCGATTAAATCAATAATGTCTGTCCGGGGAATACCGGTAAAGTACTGGTTCAAATCAAGCGCTGCCAACTTTTCAGCAATCACATCATGATCATACCGGACTCCGGTCAACGCCTCTTCGACGTCGTGGACATCCCCACTACCGAAGAAATCACCGTAAAATTTTATGTTCTGAATACGCCCATCGTGCACTGACAAGCGGGCATCAATTGTCCCCATGTCAAAATGCTTACGGCGCTTGACGGAGAATTCGGGTGATTTTCCGTAAACCCAATCCCAATTAGCATAATAGTCTTCGTAAATTTTATCAATAGCCTTTTGTTGTTCAGGCGCGACGTGGTATTCCTTATCAGCAATCTGATCGAGTGAATCCACGTGGAAAAGTTCTTTCAATAAAGCATCTTGAAATTCTGGAACGGTGATTGCTTGATACTCAGGCGCCAAGTACGGCCGCAAATTGGTAACCCGACTCCGAACGGACTTAATGCCCTTTGACGCAATTTTATCGGTTGGAACAGTCAAAGCTTGGGGGACAACGTCTAAGTCCACGTTGAGCATCAACGTCCCGTGTGAGAACGTCTTGCCATTTCTGGAATACATCGCATTGCCAGAGAATTTCTTACCGTCAACTAATAGGTCATTACGTCCGCTGACCGTCGCAGTGGTTGCGCCCATGTCGTGCAAGGCATCAATGATTGGCTTCGTAAACGTCTTAAAATCACCAAATTCTTGGCTATCACTATCAACGACAAAGCTAAAGCAAAGGTTACCAAGGTCTTGGTACACCGCACCCCCACCAGACAATCGCCGGGTCACTTGAATGTGATGGTCACGCACATAGTCCGCGTTAATTTCTTCCAACGTATTTTGATTACGCCCAACAATAATGCAAGGTTCTTCGTAATAAAACAAAACTAACGGTTCATCAAAATCAACATTGTTCATTAAATACTGTTCGGTGGCTAAGTTGCGACCGATTTCGTGATCCTTCATTGCAACGTAATACATAGACTCAGCTCCTCAGCTTTAAATTACCCTAATCATACAACAAGGCATAAAAAAGGACCCACAATGTGAGCCCCGTTTTGGAAGAATCATTCAAAATTTCGTGTGGAATTCTTCATTCCTCAAACACCATTGATCCACAATCCACATCCATGAACGTTCTGATTGGCGGCAACCCGCTCTCCGTGGATAATCCGTGCCATCAATAGATGGAGTTTGGCCAGCCAGTTATCCGAAATTAGCGGAAACGCTGTATACTGCACTAGCTATCACTTGACGGGTTTGTTACAACAATAGGGTAACGTTTGATACTGACCTGAGATTCTTCCGATAAGCCCAATATAGCACACAATGTAAGCGATTGCAATGACGGTCAAAAAACAACCCGGCCAGCACATGCCAACCAGGTTGTCTGAAGTTAATGGCGGTCGTAATCGCCATCTATTTTACTACCTAAATTATAAAACCACCGGACGGATAAGACAACTTACTTGCTTACCGGATAACTGCAACATAGTGGATTGCACCACTACGGCTCAAGTATCGTAACCAAGTGTATCCTTCGGCTTTAACGGTACCGTCATAATAGACGACGTCACCCGTGAAATATTCACCGACAATTCCTGCCCGCGTCGTTGGTGCCGTGCGAATATTAGTCGTTGTGGTAAACCGGAAACTGCCCTTTTGTGGCGTAATCCGATCTGCCTGACTCGTTACCGCACCGACCTCAACGTAGTGGCTAGCACCAGAATAAGATTGATACCGTAACCAGGTCTGACCATTAGCGGTGACCTTAGCATTGTAATAAACCGTGTCACCAGCGTAATACGTTCCAACCGTTGCTGAATTGCGATCTGCCGCATTCTTAATGGCGGTCGTTTGCGTAAAGTGGTAAGCCCCCGTTGCGGGTGTCACTACGGCTTGACTAAGGTTGGGGCCAACGTTGGCTGGCGTGACTTGAACATAGTGCGTTGCACCTGAATAAGCAACGTAGCGTAACCAAGTTTGACCACCGACCGTGACTTTAGCATTGTAATAAACGCGTTCGCCCGCACCGTAAGTGCCAACCGTGTTGGAATTGTTATCCGCCGCACTCTTAATTGCCGTGTTTTGTGTAAATTGGTAATATCCCGAAACGTTTTGGACTTCTGGCTTTGGTGCTGCAACCACGTCATCCCCACTGGTTGCCACGTAATGCGTCGCACCAGAGTAAGAAACGTAGCGTAACCAAGTCAGCCCATCAGCTTGCACGGTGCCATTATAGTTAACCTTTTGCCCTGCGTCATAGTGTCCAGCAATCGCCGCACCCTTTGAAGCACCGTTACGAATATTAGTATTAACCGTAAAGGTGTATGAACCGGTGCTTGGTACCGGATTGCTTGGCGTCGTTGGTGCAACTGGACCTGGAGCTGGTGCCGGCGCAGGTGCTGGAGTGGCGTCCTTAATCATGACATAATGGTTCATGCCCGAATAAGATAAGTATTGTAGCCACGTTTGCCCATTTGTGTTCACTTTAGCGTTGTAATAAACGGAGTCGCCCGCCTCGTAGGTTCCCACTACGGCCGAATTCTTATCGGTCGTGTTGTGAATAGGCGTTGCTTGTGTAAACGTATAACGCCCACTTTCAGGTGTAACTTGACCCTGGTTGCCATTATTTTGACCAGGCTGACCGCCTAGTGCTTCGCTATCCCAATCTTGTAAATAATTGCTGTGAATGATGCTGATTAATTGACTAGCATAATGTGGGTCCGTTGCGTAACCATCTTGTTGTAATAACGCTGTTACACGCCGATAATCCGTGACGCCTAATAAGTTCTTGTAACGTGGATTTTCAACCAAGAAGGCCCCGTGATCTTCAACACTAGCTGACCAATTTGGATACTTCCGGAAGGCAGCTCTGACCGTAATGTATTGATGGCCATCCCATTCTTGCGTATAAAAGTCAATCGATTGGCCGTGGTATGAGCCTTTGATGCCAAACAGGTTATTCCCGTCTTGCGCTAATCTTGAACCACCCCAGCCACTTTCCAAAATCGCTTGGGCAGCGGTAACTGAAGGTAACACTTGATATTTATGCCAACCTGCAATAGCGCCAGCTTTAATTTCATCTAAAAAATATTGCTGTGGACTGACCCGGGCCGTCACCCGATCAGCTTCAGCCACAAAAACTTCTGGTTGTGGTGCTGGCTTAGCGGCCGCTGGTGCCGTAACCAAAGTTTCAGCTTCTGGTACTACCGCATGACTGGCAACACTAGCGACGGCGCTTTCAGTTGCCACGGCACTGTTTGCATTTGCCACACTAGCAGCACTGGCTGCGACGCTAGCTGCTGTACTTGCCGCTGCGCTTGCTTCCTTACTTGCCTTTTCACTAGCCGCTGTACTTACCGCTGCGGCACTAGCCGCCGTGCTTGCTGTGGCGCTCGCTGCTAAGCTTTCAGCGTTGTTAGCCAAACTAGTTGGTGCCGAAGCTTTAATTTGAGTATCGCTACCAGCAGCTGCCTCTGATTTACTTACGGAACTGGAACTAACCTGACTAGCTGGCGTCTCTGCACTAGTTGCAGGCTTTGCGCTACTTGCACTGGTTGCACTAGTTCCCTCAGCACTTTTGGCAACGTTCGACTGTGTTTCGCTAGTAGCTTGACTACTTGCTTGTGAACCAGTCGTTTGCTGGCCTAGCGTAGTGGTTACAAGACGTGTTTGGTTGGCCGTTCCAGTAGCCGTGGATTCATGAGTTGTTTCTGTTACCGGCTCAACCGTTTCTTGATTATTTACCGGTTTAGTCGTCGTATCCGCTTTACTGAGCATCGCTGGCAGTAAGGCAGTGCTTAACATAAGAGAAGCAACAATTTTAGTCATTCCCATTTTCAATTCTAAGTCCCCAAACTTTCTGTAAAATCTGACTTTCCCAACAACAGTTAACTTTAAAACCCAAACCTGTTAAACCCTTTTTAGTACAATCCCTAAACTACACCGTTATGGTATCATTCTAACTTATCATCTTCAAACCACATATTTACATATTGTTTTATTTATATTACATTTTTTACATTTGTTAACACCGTGTCTATAATGTCATTAGCTAAAAATTAATATCATCCGTTTATCGGTTTATTGATATTCTAAAAATATGCGCTTATTAGTAAGAAATCAGCTAGTTTCTTTATATAATTTATTTGATATAATCGATTTTAAAAATATTACAGTCCTTTTTAAAATAGTTGAGTAGGCACAATTATTTGTAACCAAAAAGTTAAATTAGATCTCAAAAATAAAATTACTAGTTATAAATTTTCATATTTTTTATGCTAGTTTACAGAATCTCTGGTCTAAAAGACTTACAGGCATCCGATTTAATGCTAAAATAAATGTAATATTAGCCATATCAAACGGGGGTAACCATAATGCTACAACAATATCAAAATATCTTGGTACCAGTTGATGGCTCCAAAGCCACTGAAGAAGTTTTAAGACGCGGCATTGAAGTTGCGAAACGGAACAAGACCCATCTCGACATTCTCAACGTGCTAGAAGTCAACCAGTTCAGTGACACGTACGGTGGCGCGGTGAGTGGCGACGTTATTTATAAATTATCTGAAGACGTACAGAAGCGGCTAGAAGAACTAAAACAACGCGCAATCGATGCCGGTGTCACCGATGTTGACATGCACATTCGTTTTGGTAATCCTAAGACGGTTATCGCGCGGGAATTCCCAGCTGATCATCATAATCAGCTCATCATGATTGGTTCAACTGGTCTTTCAGCGGTTGAACGCTTAATGGTCGGTTCAGTCACGACTTACGTTAGCCGTAATGCGGTTTGTGACGTTTTAATCGTTAAACCAGCCCAAGCATAATTATGTTAATAAAAACATCAAAAAAAGTTTGAGACACCCGTCTCAAACTTTTTTTCTAGTATCAAACATAAGCCTAATTTTCGAAAGAAAGGTCGATTGCCAATGCACTGGACTTTTAATCTAATAATTCCGGCTAATTTAGCCCACCGGACTGTTCGTGACTGTCTAAAGGCCTGGCTGATTCCGAAACGGATTCAGGGACAGCTGCGTCAAAATCGGCGGATTTGGCTGAATGGAACGGCCGCTTCCGTTGCGAGTCCCGTCGACTTAGGAGACCAACTGCGACTCGATTTTGTCCCTAGCGACTTTCGAACACCCGTCTCAAGCTACTTGCCAGACACATCCCGTGTGGTTGATATTTTATTTCAAAACCACGACCTACTCGTCGTTAATAAACCCGCAGGCATCAAATCACATCCTAATCAACCTGGTGAAGTTGGCTCCTTACTCAATTTTCTAGCAGCCATGCTCCCTGAAGAAACGGGCGCACCTTACATGGTCCACCGATTAGACCAGATGACCTCCGGCGCAATGATTGTTGCGCTAAACCCAGTAGTCGTGCCAATCTTGGACCGCTTAATTAGTGAAAAACAGATTCACCGCACTTACTTAGCTTGGGTCCGGGGACACTTTGATTCCCCCACTGGTCATTTCACAGCACCAATCGGCCGTGATCAAACGGACAAGCGCAAACGCTGGGTCAATACCCCGGATGCCCAACCCGCTTTGACCGACTACCAAGTCTTGCAAACAACGGCTCACCAGTCCCTAGTTCAGCTTGAGCTCCATACTGGTCGGACCCACCAATTACGGGTGCACCTCGCGGCCAGTCAGCATCCCATTATTGGCGATCCACTATACGACGCGCAAGCCGCAAATGCGCCCCGGCTACTGTTGCACGCCATTAAAATCCACTTAGTCTTACCGTTTGATGGCCGACAAGTGAGCGTCGTCGCACCGCGGCCAACGGAGTTTGATCAGGCGGATGAAATTGATACTCTTTGACCAATGAAAAAACATCATCACTAGGTCAATTGCACTAAAACTCGTAACCACTAGTAAAATAATTAAAAACTGAACGATAATTTTTGGCAGCACTTGCTGCTATATCAAGACAAATAGAAGCCAAGCTATTCCGGTTATCTGACAGGAATAGCAATAGCAAAGTTACTCCTAGTGACGTCGGGTAGTGCTGGTGTGCCGTGTCGGTAAGATTGGCGGATGAACCTACGCCAATCTTGCGGGGCGATTCAAAGACGCGGTCTATCGGCTTTGAATCGAGGCTCCAGACCGCAGTATGGCTGGAGCCCGTCCCCCATGGCACACCAGTGCTACCCGACGGAACGATTAATTTAATACAACCAAAAACAGGCGCTTTAACGGAACTCAATTCCGTTAAAGCGCCTGTTTTATAATGACTTAATTAAAGTAACTGCTTATTTCAAGCCGTGCCATTGCCAATCGTTAACTTCTGGCAAATCAGTCCCGGCATCACGAATGTAAGCATTGTGTTTTGCTAACATGTTGTCCATGTCTTGTACAAAGGAAGCGCCCTTGTCGACCATTTCTGGTTGAACGGCAATTGCTGACTTCGCAATGTCAAAGCGGTCCATCTGGTTCATCACACGCACGTCAAATGGCGTTGTGATGTCCCCGTTTTCACGGTAACCATGAACGTATAAATTATGGTTATGACGATCGAAGAAGATATCCCGTACTAAGTCTTCATAGCCGTGGAATGCAAAGACAACCGGCTTGTTCTTAGTAAAGTAATGGTCAAATTCTTCATCAGATAACCCACGAGGATCCTTCTTAGGACTACGTAACTTTAAGATATCGATAACGTTGATAAACCGAATCTTCATATCTGGGAAGTTGTCATGCAATAACTGAATCGCAGCCAAAGTTTCCAACGTTGGTTCCGTACCAGCCGCCGCAAAGACGATGTCTGGTTCACTACCTTGGTCAGTACTTGCCCAGTCGATGATACCTAAGCCATTGTCAACCAACTGCTTAGCTTCATCAATACTAAACCATTGCTGACGAGGATGCTTGGACGTTACAACGTAGTTAATCTTTTCTTGGCTACGTAAGACAACGTCCCCAACGGCTAACAAACTGTTAGCATCGGCTGGCAAGTATTCGCGGATGTATTCCGGTTTCTTTTCAGCCAAATGGGTCAAGGCACCTGGATCTTGGTGGGTGTAACCGTTATGGTCTTGCTGGAATACGGTTGAAGCCGCAATGATGTTGAGTGACGGGTACTTTTTACGCCAGTCAAGTTCATTGGCCTTCCGCAACCACTTGAAGTGTTGAGTCAACATTGAATCCACGACCCGTAAGAACGCTTCGTAACTTGCAAACAAACCGTGCCGACCAGTTAAGACGTAACCTTCTAACCAACCTTCAGCTTGATGTTCGGACAATTGGGCATCCAAAATCCGGCCTGCTGGTGCTTCGTATTGGTCACTGTCTGGGTGAATGTCTTCCAACCATTGACGGTTAGTTGCTTCAAAAATCCCATATAACCGGTTAGACATCGTTTCATCAGGTCCGAATAACCGGAAGTTATCTGGGTTCTTCTTGATGACGTCACGTAAATAGTCTGACCATACGATCATATCTTGTTTAACGTTTGCGCCGCGCTTAGTCGTATCGACAGCGTAATCGCGGAAGTCTGGTAAGTTCAAGGCCTTAGGGTCAACCCCACCATTAGTGATTGGGTTAGCAGCCATTCGACTTTGACCTTGTGGGATGATGGCTTTGATATCATCCTTTAAAGTCCCATCTTCGTTAAATAATTCTTCTGGCTTGTAAGACTTCAACCAGTCAACTAAGGCGTCAGCGTGTTCCATGTCGTTTTGATCGACAGGAATTGGAATCTGATGCGCACGGAATGAGCCTTCGATCTTTTCGCCATCCCATGATTTAGGACCAGTCCAACCCTTAGGTGCGCGGAAGACGATCATTGGCCACATTGGTAAGGTTGGGTCATTGTTTTCACGTGCGTTCTTTTGAATTGCTTTGATCTTTTCAATCGCTTCATCCATTGCTTTAGCTAATACTGGGTGAACCTTTTCAGGATCGTCACCTTCAACAAAGATTGGTTCCCAGTTCATGCTTTCGAAGTATTGCTTGATCTTGGCGTCAGAAGTCCGGCCAAAGATGGTTGGGTTAGAAATCTTAAACCCATTTAAGTTCAAGATTGGTAAGACGGCCCCATCGTTGATTGGATTGATGAACTTCGTTGATTGCCATGAGGTTGCTAATGGCCCAGTTTCGGATTCCCCATCACCAACAACGACGGCGGCAATTTCATCTGGGTTATCTAAGATCGCACCAGTACCGTGTGAAATTGAGTAACCAAGTTCGCCACCTTCGTGGATTGAACCTGGCGTTTCGGGTGCGGCATGTGAAGCAACCCCACCTGGGAATGAGAATTGTTTGAAGAGTTTTTGCATCCCTTCAAGGTCTTGCGTCATTTCAGGGTAGATGTCGGTATAAGTACCGTCCAAGTATGAGTTTGAGACCATGACTTGGCCACCATGACCGGGACCTTCGACGTAGAACATTTTTAAGTTGTACTTATTGATAACCCGGTTTAAATGGGCGTAAATAAAGTTTTGACCCGCAATTGTGCCCCAATGGCCAATTGGATGGACCTTAACGTCACTTGCCTTTAAAGGCTGTTGTAATAGTGGATTATTTTTTAGGTAAAGTTGACCAACTGAGAGGTAGTTTGCTGCCCGCCAGTACTTGTCTACTTCTTGCAAATATGCTGGTGATGAGTAATCTGTTGCCATTTCAAAACACTCCTTAATTTGCGATTTGATCGATTTCCATGAGTAACTGTTATCGTTTACAGGTTCTATTCTACCAACTTATTTTAAAAAATCAACCTTTTTGTTAATTGGGACGGTCCAATTTTAAAATTCAGCTAAAAAAAACGAGCCCGCCCCTTGGTGGTGACCCGTTTTAACGTATAATGATTTTTTGAAAATTTAGTTTAATTGCGATTTAACCGTCGTTGACCTTACCCATTCGTTGAGACAAAGGTCGTATACTTCATATAACGGTAGTGCAACCGCATATTCGAGACTTCAAACGGTGTCCCGTCATCTAAGAAAAAGATCCCACTCATCACCCCAACGGGTTCAACTGACTGCAAATTCAATAACTGCTGATCTTCCGCATTTGAACTGTCCGCAGCTATCGACAGAAACGATTTCGTTACGGCCGAGTGCAAGGTCTTTTGGACATAGTTGAAAATTGAACCACTGACAACTTGCCGATTCAATTCTGGAACTAGCTTGATGGGAATGTAGCCCGTTTCGATCATGAACGCCTGGTCATCAAGTAACCGTAATCGTTTAATTTCATACACAAACTCGTCTGGCGCTAAAAACAAGTCTTGTTGCAACTCTGGACTTGCAGGAATGACTTGAAAGTCTAATAATTGAATACTAGGCTTAGCCCCTTCCGTATTCAAACTATCCGTAATTCCTAAATTTGTGCCTTCATACTTAAATGAAGATTGATTTTTAAGATATAATGGATTAATGAACGTTCCCGATCCACGTTTTTTGAAGATCAGGCCTTGGTTCGCCAGCACGTTTAGAGCACGTTTGATGGAACTTCGGCTAACCTGATATTGCTCACTAAGACTCCGTTCATCTGGTAACTTTTTATCGCTAAATTCGTTGGCCATAATGCGTTTATTGAGGTCGGTGATAACTTGTTGGTAGACTAAATCTGCCATCATAATCCCCCCTTATCGTAAATTCATTGCCTTCAGTATAGCAGAGTTTTAGGGCTTTGGGTAAACTGCACCGGTCCATTTTTAAAATTGGGTCGCATTTTATAATTAAGAGGGATAGATATGTCAAAAAAAAGTAAGAAAAAAGATCAATTAGGTAAGACACTCGTCGAGAAAATTCTCGACAAAGCTAATATTAGTTACCAGCAATACGAATTTCCAACCGAAACTGAGGGCGATGTTGAACAATTACAAGTTGACCACCTCGGTGTCGATGAACATCACATTTACAAAACACTGGCGCTGATTGGCAATAAAACAGGGCCCCTTGTTGGCGTACTTCCCATAGATGAACACCTGAGCTACAAAAAATTAGCAAAACTCTCCGGGAATAAAAAAGTGGGCATGATTCCTTTAAAAGACCTTGAACGCACAACTGGCTACCAACACGGCGCCAATACACCCGTTGGTATTTGGGAAACTAAAAAATTCCCGATTTTTCTTAATGAAAGTGCTAAACAGCAGGGCCACATTTTGGTCTCTTCTGGCAAAATTGGTCGTTCAATTGAAATTGATGCCAACGATTTACGCAAACTCGTTCATGGCACCTTTGGTGAAATAACGGAGTGATCATGTGAAAGAACTTGTTGAAAACAACTTATTGGTCCTCCTAATTACCCTTGGCATTCCCGGTGGTTTCGCCGGACTGCTAACATTCATTAATCGCCGTAGCAAGGCGAATCTCGTCAACCATTTTGGAATTAATAGTCAAGTTTACTGTGGCTTTTTAGGAATCATGCTTCATGAAATCAGCCACCTCATTTTGGCCATTATTTTCAGGCACGGCATTCAGTCGGTGCAGTTGCTCAAACGACCACACCTCCACCCGAATACCGATGATGATGACGATCTCGCACTTGGCTACGTCAACCATACTTGGAACCGTCACGACCCTTATCAGGTCATTGGTAACCTGTTTATTGGAATTGCGCCGATTTTTGGCTGTACCGCAGCTTTGCTCGGCCTTGACCTCTGGTTAGCACCGGGACTTGCTCAAGCCATCTTGAAGCTGGCAGAGACCCCGTCACGACCAGATTGGTCTGGCAGCTGGCAAGCCTTAGTTTCGACACCGGTTGGTTGGTGGCAAGCGTTACTCCTACTCTTCTTAACCGTCACGATCGTGTTAGGTGGGTTCGACCTTAGCCCGGCTGACTATGAAAACAGTGCCGTTGGCTTATACAGTACGTTTGGGGTCATCGTCGTGGTGACGACCATTTTGACGTTACTTGGCATTACTAGCTGGATTCAAGTCCTCGTTTCTTGGGGGTTCACCCTCGCAATTATCTTGTGTTACTCCTTAATCGTGTCACTGTTCGTCATGTTGATTACTCAGATTTTGACTAACCGGGCGTAACTAAAAAAAGAGTTTGGGACAACCCAAACTCTTTTTGCATCTCCGAATGTTTATAGTCGAAACGTGCGATAAAAGACTGCTCCCTCCGCTTAGCTACGAAATACGAACGATTGAAAATGCACAATCATTCGTATTCCTAGGCTATGCTCGGTAGCAAACCGTCTTTTGTCCCACTCTCTTTATGATTTACTCGTCATCCGCCGTCCATTCAGCTTTAAATTGATCCACAAACGCGTGCATTACGGCCGTTCGTCGTTGTGCCAACGCTTGGGCTGCCGGGGTATTCATCAAATCCGCCAGTTTGAACAGTTTTTCATAAAAATGGTTGATGGCTGTTCCTGGTTGGTTGCGATATTGTTCTTTAGTCATGTGCAGGCGTGGTGCCACCTCTGGATCATAAATCTCTTCACCAACGTGGCCGGAATAGTAGAGTGCTCGGGCAATCCCGATGGCCCCAATCGCATCTAAACGGTCCGCGTCTTGCACGATTTGACCTTCCAAGCTCAGTTTTTGAAGACCGCCAAACGATTTACTAAAGGACATGTGGTCAATAATCTCAAAAATCGCCGTTTGAGCCTCATCGGATACCGCCAACGTCGCTAACTCTTCTGCAAGCGCCGCGTGAGCCTTTTTAGGATCAGCCATTAACTTATCGTCGATCACATCGTGCACCCAAGCCGCTGCTAGGGTAAGATTTAAGTCCGCCCCTTCTGCAACTGCTAACCGGCGTGCAAGCTGATTGACCCGTTGCAGGTGATCAGTTCCGTGGCCACTGTGGTCTTGCGCTAACCGCTCTAACGCGTATGCTTTGATTGCTGTTAACTGTGTATCCGAAATCATTTTATCATCCTATTCTTGAGTTTGATAATAAGCCCGTAACTTCTTGATTGTGCCACGGCTAAATGACAAACAATCCCCATTGAGCATACTGATATGCCCCTTATTAAAGTCAACGGTCACCACTTTTTCCAAGTTTAACGCGTAACTTTGGAAGTCATTAAAAAATCGTGCGGTGGTCAACTGGGCCTTAATCGTATTTAAATTCTTATGCACGACGTAGGCCTGACTATCAGTCACAATGCGCGTCGTCCGGAGACCGTGGATTTTCTCACAATAGAGAATATCCGCAAGCTTTATCGTTAATAATAACGCGCCACTGTGAATCGTCAACGTCGGTTCTGGGATGGCCTGTAGCTTTACCAGCCGTTTTTTGATGACCTGTAACACTTGGCGGACTTGTGGAATGAACTGGTCACGGTCAAACATGTTTGCTTTAGAAATAAAACCCGTGGGCGTCGTCATCGCACTCAACGTCTCTGGCATCATGTCATCACGAATCGTGACGTAAACAATGAACCCATCCGGATCGTAGTCACGGATTTTAGAGGCTAACTGAATCCCATTAATTTCACGCTGAAGCACGATATCTAAAAAGTAAATGTTTGGACCAGTACTCGCTTTAACGGTTGCCAGCACATCGGCCGGCTGCCAAGCAGACGCTATCTCGTAGTTAAAATGTAAGTCATCTAACTGCGCTGCGATGATGTCGTTTAACCAGAGACGCTGCGGTTCCTGATCGTCGCTGATAAACACCTTCATTAATATCACTCTTTCTCATCGTTAGATTATTTTCCGAACATATTAGGTGCCTAATATGCTTAATTAAATAATCTTTTAGATTGTTTGCAATTGTCTTTTTTACTCTTTAATCATACTAAAGCAGTCTGCTGACGGCAACTGAAAACGGAACGTCGACTGAATTATTGCTTCATCAGTCGCCCCGTTCCGCTGCAAAAAACTATTTTTCAATTTGTTGTGGTCGAACTTGAGCTTGATTGATCCGTAATAGTTCGTCAGTTCGCAATTTGTTGACAATTAACTGGGCCGCAGCAACGGTTAATCCCCCGCTAGGATCCTGATCAGAAATTGATACCGGTGCATCTAGATGGTGCAGCTGGGCCGTTAAAGCCGTGATAAAGCTATCATACGCCCGTTTAGGATAGCCGGTAGCCGTCACTTGATCGATTCCCTGACGAATCTTATCTAGCGGATAACTTGGCTTCAACAGACTAATCACGATAATGTCTGCTAGCTGCATAATCTGGTATTTTTTCTTGATCGGTGACAAGATGACTTTGTGTTTCACGTAATTATTGATCATCGCCGCAGTCACCGGATCAACACCTAATGGTTGTAACGTTTCATTGATCAATAATAATACTTGGTCCATATACAAATCAAAATTAGGTAACTCCGTCCATTTAGGTAAAATCACCTTTTGCATGCGTGCTTGCCAATCCGCGTAAGTCCGTTCATTTGCCATCCGAACCCCTCCTAACATATTAGTATTATTATATACAGATTATCTAGTCTTGTAAACTAGGTGAGCTTCAAAACCAGTTCTTACTAAGAATATGGTATTATTTATGGGTTGCAACAAATAATTAGAAAAGTAGGTCCGATTTAATATGTACGAAATGACAAAGAAACTCCGCGTTGGTGACGACGTTAAGGAACGAATTCCTCAAGCTGTAATTGCCGGTTTATGGGACCGACTAAAAGCCATGCGCTCAGAAAAGTTATTGATTGATTCGACGATGGCCGTTATGTTTAGTGATGACTATGAAGATGATAAGATCTTTTTCATGACCCTACAAAAGGCTGGTTCATTTGCCAACGAATATGAAATGGCCTATGACGGCCCCAAAAACTTCCTTGGTAAGGGCACGATCATTATCTTTAAAGACCGTCCCCGGACCATTCAAATGAGCATCTCGGATGCCAACAAGGAAGCTGACAAAGCAACTGACGACAGCGACACCACTGCAAAAGACTAACACAAGCAATATCAATAAAATGCGACTAAAAAACAGCCATCAAAAATACTGATGACTGTTTTTTGACTGTTATTTTCAACTAGGGGTTACTGGATTTCAATTCGCCCGGCATCATCACTGACCTTTTTAGGTAAGGTCACGGTCAATAAACCGTCTTGATAATGGGCTTGAATCTGGTCCTTAATAATACCTTGAATACGGAATTGTCGTGTCAACGTAGTCGCTGTCCGTTCACGGTGAACAATGCGTTCATCGTCGTTACGGGCCGCGTCTTCGTGCGACTGGTTTGCGCTAATGGTTAACACGTTATCGTGGTATTTCACCGTAATGGCATCCTTATCAAAACCGGGTAATTCAGCCGTAACGGTATAATCATCATCGTGGGCCACAACGTCCGTCCGCATCACCAACCGAGCATTCAAGGCGTTTTCAACCTCATCGTGAGCTCGTTTTAAAATTTTCACTGGTAACAAATCACGGATCTGACGTTCAAGATCGTATTGGCGCATGTTAACCCCTCCGTATCAATAATTTAGTAAGCCGTCTGATGAATGGCTCCTGCAAGTAATTGTAAGGCATGGTCACGCGTTCCAACTTGATCCATATCAAAGATGATTGAATCAATATCGCCGCCCTTAAAATCAAATTGTTCAAAGTAGATGTATGGGTCTTCGCCATCAACCTTTAAAAAGGCGTCAGAAACCTTCTTATTGAAACCTTCTGCCCAGTCTTCATCATCCATTTGGTTAAAGTCAGCACGGGTCACGTAACCATGGTCACGAATTAAATCCATCGCTTTTTTGACATCACTATCTTGATAAACCAATTTCTTCGAATCCTCATGAATCTTAGTTTTCGTTTCTACTGGCATCACAAAAGATCTCCCTTTACTTGGTATACTCTTAGTTTAGCACCATTAACGGTAAACGTTAAACATCTTTCATCGATTGCAAAATATCTCAACTATCCTTATAATATTAGCTACTTCGCGTTATACTTAGAGTAACTATATAAATGAAATGAGGAATGTTTCTTTGGACTCAATGGACAATGGCCAGATAATTTCTAATTTAGTCATTATTGTCATCACATTTTGTGTTGCCGCCTTCTTTGTGGCCTGTGAATTTGCGCTAGTTCAGACGCGCCCTAGTGCCTTAGAAGAAGAACAAAAGAAGCGCGATAAACCTTCTAAGCGGATTGCAACCTCCCTCCACATGGTCCACAACTTAAATGAATACCTGTCAACGACCCAAGTTGGGGTTTCCTTAGCTGGGATCATCTTAGGGTGGATTGGTGAGCAAACTACGGAACACTTTGTCCTGCAGCTGCTCGCCCTCTTCAACCTTTCAATCGCCACTTCCGTTTTACGGGCAATTAGTATTATCCTTGGGGTTTTCATCCTAACTTACTTAGAAGTGGTGTTAACGGAAATCGTACCGAAAAATATTGCGATTGATATGCCACTAAAAGTTATGGCTGTCATCACCACCCCATTGCGGTGGTTCCACGTTATCTTTTACCCATTCGTCTGGTTATTAAACGTCTCCTCCTCCGGTGTTGTTAAAATGTTGGGGATTCCGGTTGCTAACGAAGACAACGATGTCTACTCACAGGCTGAAATTCTCAACCTCTCCCGGAATGCCGTTTCTGGCGGTGAATTGGAACGTGACGATTACCTTTATATGGAACGGGCGTTTGAATTTAACGACAAGATTGCTAAGGATATTATGATTGACCGGACACAATTGGTTGTGATTGATATCAATGACACGGTTAAACAGGCAATTCGAGTTTACTTACAAAAGCGTTTCAGCCGACTTCCCGTTGTCGCCAATAATGATAAAGATAAGATTTTAGGTTACGTTTATAACTATGACTTGATTCGTCAAGGCGAAGTTGATGACGATATTCGGGTCAATAAGGTTTTACGTAACATCATTACGATTCCTGAAACGACGCCCATCCAAGCCATCTTACAAAAGATGATCGACAAACAGACGCCAATCGTCGTCGTTGTTGATGAATACGGTGGGACTAGTGGGATCGTTACTGATAAAGATATCTATGAAGAATTATTCGGAACGGTCAACGATGAAATCGACAACGTTTCGAATGAATACATTGATAAGCAAGCCAATGGGACTTACCGAATCAGTGGTAAGATGACCATTTACGATTTTGAACGGTACTTCAAAACTGACTTACAAGAATTTGAGGACTCCGACGTGGTGACCTTAACTGGTTATATTTTGGATAACTTCCCTAAAATTCAAGCTGGCGATACCATTCAAATCGGTGACTTTAACTTTAAGGCATTGGACTTTGAAAATGCCTACATCAATTGGTTCGAAGTCAGTGAAAAGCAACCAACCGTTGCGGCAAGTTCTGACGATGAATCTCATCAAGATAAACAGTAATCTTTTAGGCGTTTGAGATAACCATCTCAGTCGCCTTTTTGATTGTCAGAAAGATGAAGCCTTCAATCGACAGCATCAATTGTTAGAAGCGTTTACAGTTAATCATCGAAGTTGTTTGCAAATCAACTACCCACAGCGTAAACTGAGGATAAATGTTTAACAGAAATGAGGAACTGACCGTGAGTGAATCAACAATCAACATTATTTTTATTTCAATTGAAGGTAACACCCGTTCGTTCGTAACGGGTATGCAAGATTACGCCAAGACTCAGCACGCTGCTGACGAAAGTAATCCTTTAATCACCCTCAAGGAAATCAGTGAACAATCAGAATTTGAAATTGAAACCAAGCCCTACTTCGCATTCGTTCCAACTTATTTAGATGGCGGTAACGGTATCGATAACGGGGTCAAAGAATTAATGACCAACGTTTTGGGCGAATACCTGAACTACGATCAAAATCCTGACTTCTGCTTAGGGGTGGTCGGTAGTGGCAACCGTAACTTCAACGATCAGTATTGCTTAACGGCCCGCCGTTATGCGGAACAATTAGATACTGATTTCATTGCCGATTATGAATTACGGGGAACTTCCGTTGATACTGAACGAATCTACAACGTCATGAAGGAACGGCTCACTGCTTACACGAAATAAAATCCAATTAAAAATACCACTCAGAAATATTGCCTGTTTCTGAGTGGTATTTTTAGTTATACACTGAAGATTGAAAGTTAAATTTAGCGAAGGCGGACAGAATTGATGTGCTGTGTCGGCAATGGTAGCCGATGATTTTTGTCGACTACCATTGCGGGGCGATTCAAAGACGTGGGCTGGCGGCTTTGAATCGAGGTCGCAGACCGCACTTCGGCTGGGGCCGTCCCCCATAGCACATCAGTTGTGTCCGCCGAAGCGGATAATTTAGGAATGACCATCGCTATCGTTATGGTGTTAAGAGCAATTTTAGACTTTTCAACCTTTAATTATACAGTCGAAACGTGGAGAAAGCCCAATTTTCGCCACTTAACCCACGCTTTATTTTAACCGTTCAACAGTTTCTCCCGCTTTGCGCGCAGTAAGACTAACGCCAAGGTCCCAAGCATTAGGACGGTAACCGTCATGAACAGGACAGAATAACTGAACTGCGCCACCATCATCCCACCAAATAACGGCCCAATCGCACGTCCTAGTGACAACGCCATGTTATAGCGACCCTGATACTTACCACGCTGGTCGTTGGCAGCCATATCATCAACCCAGGCCGGCGCAATCGGCAACCCGATGACTTCCCCAATGGTCAAAACGACCATAATAATAATGAAATCGATGTATTGCCGGGCAAAAACCAACCCGAGAAACGAGAGCGCAAACAGCGTAATCCCAACCCCAACTTGGGTACCAATTTTGAAGTGTTCGTTAAATAACGAAACGATTGGCTGACTAACAATGATCAGCAACCCATTGATGGTCCAGACTTCGCTGTAATTTTTAAATGGAATTCCCAGGTTCGTCATGTGCACGGATAGGAGACTTTCCCATAAGGCATAGCTCATATAAATCGTAAAAATCATCAGTGCAATCAGCCAAATCAATTGCCGGTGACTTTTTGGTGTCGTATCTTGCCCCCGTGCGGTTTGCTTTGACTCATGGCTCATTGTCGCTGGCGCCACGTTGAACGTACTTAAAACAATCGTGATCAACCCTAAATAGCAAATGGTTGTCACAGTGAAAATGACACTGATGCCTAAATCCAGTAAGTAACCAACGAGTAACGTCCCGATAACGACCCCTACGTTTAAGGCCATGTAGAGCATGTTGAAAACGTAACGGTTAGACTTAGTTGTGACGGTCGCCGCGTAAGAATTAACGACGGTCATGCTGATGCCATCCCCGAACCCAACAATGATCAACCCCGCAGCGTACGGCCACAAGCTGTGCCAAAAGATCAAGGTTGCTAGGGTCAAGGTCGAAATCGTCGCCCCTAAAATCGCTGTCCAGTAAGGCCGCCAGCGGTCAAATAACCGACCCCCGACGTAATTTCCCCCAATCATCGCCATCGACATGATAAACAGGACAACCCCTGAAAAGGTCAGGCTCTGCTTCAAATAATTATGCATGTAAATCGTTGTTAACGGCCACATGAATGCGGCCCCCGCGTTATTTAGTAGGTTAGCTAAAAACAGCCACCGTAACTGTACTTCTTTTTGCATTCATATCACCAATTTTTTCTATGATTTCCAATCGAGATTAGTCCTTTTTAAAAAATCGACCCACTGATCAAAGTCCACCGTCATAGCTTGCTACCAATAACTAATATGTACAATCAGTTTCAATTATCACGGTCAACCTACAGTATACGCTCACGAACCCCTTTCGCCTATCCTGACGACCGGTCATTCTGCTTGAATATAACACCCTTAATTTTTTAAAACTAGCTACCTATTAATTAATAAAAAAATGATTTTTAAATCTTCGTTTTTTAAACCGGAATGTCGACTAGCGCCCCCGATGATTGTTATAATAAGTTTATGTACTTGGTTAATTTAAAAAACGAGGTGACAGTATGTCGACAAATAGCTTTGGCTTAGCAGCTGGCTTTTTAGTCATTTTAATCATCTGGATCTATCAACGCATTCGCATGCCCAAGATGCGTTCACTAGCAGGATACATGTCCCGCCGTGCCATCAAGAACGAAGAAACTTGGCGATTTGCTCAACAATTTTATTCCATGTTTGGCATTGAAATCTTCACCATTCTTTTCGTCGGCGCCGTTGCGGGCGGACTACTGAACATCGCGTGGTTACAAAGTTTTAATGTACAAGCAATTGCCTTAGGTCTGGGATTAATCATTCAAAACGTTGCTACCGAACGAGAACTCCGGCATGCTTTTCCGAATGACACCACTCACTAGGTCAACTAAGGTTAACCTTAATAATGCTTTATAATTGACCGATGATGCTAATTGCTTAATATTAGTAATGGTAGCTTTTACATTTAACTTCAACTAAGCGTCACTTTATAAATAATATTTTAGTAAAGAAGGTACATTGATGAGTAAAGAAAAAATTGCCTTATTCACCATTTTTGGTGGTACTGGTGACTTGGCCCAACGGAAGCTTTATCCTTCCCTATTCAAACTTTATCAGAAGGGCTATTTGCAGGAACACTTCGCCGTAATTGGTACTGCTCGGCGACCATGGACTAATGAACACTATCACGGTGTCATTACCGATTCCTTGGCTAGTCTCAACGCAGATCCTGCAATGGTTGCTAAGTTTGCAGACCACTTTTATTACCAGTCACACGATGTGACCGACGCTCAACATTACGTCACTTTAAAGAAGCTATCCGAAAAATTGGATGCGCAATACGGTCTCCAAGGAAACCGGATCTTTTATTTGGCAATGGCACCTAACTTCTTTGGCACCATTGCCCAACACTTACGTTCTGAAAATATCTTAACCCCCAACGGCTTTAACCGGGTCATCATCGAAAAACCATTTGGTCACGACTTTGAAAGTGCCAAGGAATTGAATGATCAATTGACAGCCACTTTCAACGAAGACCAAATCTATCGGATCGACCATTACTTAGGTAAGGAAATGATTCAAAATATTTCGGCCATTCGTTTTGGCAATAATATTTGGGAATCGTTATGGAACAACCGTTACATTTCTAACATTCAGGTCACTTTAAGTGAAAAGTTGGGTGTTGAGGAACGGGCCGTTTACTACGACAACAGTGGGGCTCTCCGTGACATGGTTCAAAACCACATCTTACAAATTTTGAGTCTCTTAACGATGGATCAACCCGTCGAATTTACTGAAAAAGATATCGACGTGGAAAAGGTCAAGGCTTTACGGAGCTTGCGGCCACTCAAACCAGAAGAAGTTGCCACTAACTTTGTCCGTGGTCAATACGGTGCTGATGGTGACGTTCAAGCTTACCGGAATGAAGATAAAATTAACCCAGATTCCAATACGGATTCTTTTGTCGCCGGGAAGATCATGATCGACAACTTCCGCTGGTCAGGTGTCCCATTCTACGTTCGGACCGGGAAACGTTTAGCTGATAAATTCACCCGGATCGACGTGGTCTTCAAACGTCCAATCGTCAATATTTTCAATCATGACGACGTCCGTGCTAATGACGATGCTGACGCCCATTTGGTCCCTAACGTTTTAACGATTAACGTTGAACCTACTGAGGGTGTTGAACTTCAAATGAACGCTAAAAACGTTGGCCAAGGGTTTGCAACGACCCCGGTTAAGTTGAATTTTGCACACGATTCTGCAGCAACGGCTAATAGTCCTGAAGCTTACGAACGCCTATTACACGATGCTTTGAATGGTGACGCAACCAACTTTACTCATTGGAAAGAAGTTGCCTATTCTTGGAAGTTTGTCGACGTTATTCAGAAGTATTGGGATGAACATACCCCAGACTTCCCTAACTACCGGCCTGGTTCCATGGGTCCAGCCGCATCTGACGAATTACTCGCAAAAGATGGTCACGAATGGGTCTATAAAGCCTAACGTTACCGAAATAACAAAGATGCTTAAGCCATTACCAATTAGGCTGACTTAAAAAATCCTCCGAATGAAATTTTTCATTTGGAGGATTTTTTTATTAATTTTCCTATCAGATCAGAAATAGGGTCATTGATTAATATCACAAACCTGAACTAGTTGTTTGAGACCGGCCTCAAGGGTTGCCAAATCAAGTCCGGCAAATCCAATCAAGTAATAGTCATGACTAGGCATCCCCGCCCAATTCGAATCCAAAGGGTAGATTAGAACATCTCGTTTGGCTAATTGTTGTAATAAAGACGTCTGGTCAACCTTGGGGATACGAATGACCATGTGGATTCCCGCACCCGTTGCAATGGGTTGAATGCTGGTTGTTCGTGCCAATTGGTCACAAACTAACCGGTACTTTTGCCGGTTAGTCGCACGGCTCCGACTTAGGTGTCGATAATACGCCCCGTTTTCAAAGTAGTTCACCATCGCCTGTTGCAATAATCCGGCTACCATCCCCGAACGGTATTGGTATAAATGGTGGTACGCAGGCACCAAGTGCTCGGGCAAGACCAAGTACCCCATGCGCAGTGTCGGGTCGATGCCACGTGAGAAGGTTCCCAAGTATGCCACCCGGTCGCCGGTGTCCAACGATTGCAACGCTGGTAGCGGGTGCGCGTTATACCGGTATTCGCTATCGTAATCATCTTCAATAATCAACCGCTGGTGATCCGCGGCCCAGTTCAACAAGGCTAACCGCTTAGAAATTGGTAACACATACCCCAACGGAAACTGGTGCGATGGTGTCGTGTAGACGACGTCGGGCGCTACTTGCGCAACCGCATCCAAATCAATCCCCTGATCAGTCACGGGTAGCGCCGTTGTGGTGTGCCCATAACTAGCCGCTAACCTCGTAAGTCCCCGGTAGCCCGGGTTTTCGATGCCGACCGTTCCGCGCGGTAACACACTAAGTAATAAACTGAGCCCAGCTTTGGACCCATTCGTAATCACGATCTGATCAGCCGTGCAGTGGACCCCCCGGCTGGTTTTTAAGTAAGTCACTAAGTGTTCACGCAACGCTAACGAGCCCTGTGCATCGGGGGTCACTGCGGTCGGCCCCTGTTCTAGTTGACGCAAGGCTTCCCTGACAGCCTTTTTCCAAGCATTCCAGCTCGGCTTTAACAACTGGCTGACACCATAACGAAAATCATACTGACAAGGCTTAACAAGAGTAGTCTGCTGGTGTGGCGTATCCTTTGTCGCGGTTCTAGGCCAATGCTGAATATCATTATAAAAATAGCCGCTTCCCGGAACCGTATACACGTAACCTTTAGCTAATAACTGCTCATAAGCTTGTTCGACCGTTGTCTTAGAGACGCCCAAGTTTTGCGCCATCTTACGAATTGACCACAGCCGTTGATGGGCTGATTGTTGTGGGTCATAATCATCACGTAATTGGTGATATAACTGTAAGTATAATGGAACTGGTGATTGACGATCGAGTGGCATGTTTCAACTGTCCTTTCGTTTTTATTAAAATTGTCTATTTTAAGTATGACAGTTTTCTCTTATTATAGTCGGTAATCATAACGAGAGGAAGTTCATCTTATGGACACTAATCAAATCATTCAACAAATTCAAGTTTCTGGCATTCGGCGCTTTGATGAAGCTATTTCAGACGTGCCTAACATGATTAAACTAACCGTCGGCGAACCGGACCTCCCGACACCAGAACACGTCAAAAAGGCTGGGATTCAAGCAATCCGTGATGATTGGACCCATTACTCACCACTAATGGGATTTAGTGCCTTACAGCGTGCCGCTAGTCAATACTTCGCCCAGAAGTACGGCTTGAGCTACGCCCCTAGCGAAATCATCGCCACGGTCGGTGCCACCGAAGCGGTCGCCACCAGCTTGCTCACCCTCTTGAATCCAGGAGACGGCGTGCTGCTCCCAACACCCGCCTATACTAGTTACGAACCAATCGTTCAAATGGCGCACGCAAACTTGATTCCCATTGATACGACTAATACCGGCTATAAATTAACCCCAGCAGCGCTCCAACAAGTTATTCAGAGCCATGCGGGTGAACCCCTAAAGGCTTTAATTTTAAACTATCCCACCAATCCAACCGGCGTGACTTATACCCAAGCGGAGTTAACTGCCCTGCTTGCCGTAATCAAGCGGGCCAACTTGTACGTCATTAGCGATGAAATCTACAGTGAGCTCACGTACGAACAGCCCCACGTTGCCTTTGCGACGCTCTATCCCGAGAAGACCATTACGATCAACGGACTGTCGAAGTCACACGCCATGACCGGCTGGCGGCTTGGTTTTATCATGGCGCCTCAAGCCCTGATCAATGAAATGAAGAAAACGCACCAATACCTCGTCACCTCGACTAGTTCCATCAGTCAAGCGGCCGGGATTGAGGCCCTTACTCACGGCTTGGACGACGGTGTAAAAATGCGTGCCATTTATCAAGAACGCCGCGACTACTTAGTCAAGCGGCTCAGTGAGATTGGCATTAACTACGTCTATCCAACCGGCGCCTTTTACATTTTTGCACAGGTTCCTACCGACTTTGATGGTAACAGTTGGCAATTTGCAACGCGTTTAGCGCAGGAAGCACAGGTTGCAGTCATTCCCGGATCGTCTTTCGGTGCATCCGGTGAAGGCTGGTTTCGGATTAGCTACGCGGCTAGCCAGAAAGCCTTACGCGAAAGTATGAATCGTTTGGCACTATGGCGCGCTCAAAACCAAGAGGAGATTAAATAATGACACTTAAAAATGCACATCTCATTACCGCAATGGTCACCCCGTTCAACGATCAGCTCCAAGTCGACAACGACCGGTTAGCCGCGCTGATTGAACACTTGCTTGCCCATCACACGGAGGGCATTCTTGTTGGCGGCACGACTGGTGAGGGCCCGACGTTAAGCTTAACTGAAAAACTTGCACTGTATGAAAAAACCGCCGAACTCGTTAACGGCCGCGTTCCAGTGATAGCCAATACCGGTTCCAACAATACCGCCGCAACCATTCAGTTCACCGAAGCAGTCAGCCAAATCAAGGGCATTGACGCTGCGTTAGTCGTTGTTCCGCCTTATAACAAACCCGATCAAGCCGGGATGATCGCCCATTTTACCGCCATCGCGGATCAAGGGAAACTCCCAATTATTATTTATAATATTCCCGGACGGACCGTCGTTAAAATGAGCGTGGCAACCGTTCTGGAACTGGCTCAAAATCCCAACATTATCGGAATCAAGCAGTGTGGCGATGACAGCGAATTAGCCGCCATCATTGACCAAGCGCCGAGTGATTTCTACGTTTACACCGGTGAAGATGCCCAAACCCTAACTGCTCGGGTTTTAGGTGGTCACGGCGTGATTTCCGTTGCGAGTCACCTCTTTGGCGATCAACTTTTTGCTATGGACACGGCCCTTAAATCTGGTGATTGGCACACGGCAGGGAAAATTCAGCGGCAGTTAATGCCTAAGATGGCGGCTCTCTTCAGTGCCCCGTCGCCCGCACCAACCAAAGCCGCTTTGAATGCCGAACACATTCTAGTCGGGGCACCACGTTTGCCCATCCTGCCGTTAACGGCTGACCAACAAGCCACTTTGATGACTAAATTAAGTATTTGAATAGCTAAATAATTATCATTTTAAATTTAAAAACTTCTGGTGATTTATTTACCGGAAGTTTTTTTGCATCAAGTTTTAATAGCCATTACATTTCTAACTCCCGAAGCATCCCCAGATTGTGGTATGATGATTAAATAAATTAATTAATTTGATATTAAAGTACGGGAGCGTCATCAGATTTTTTAGAAACCATCACCGATTAAACTCCCCGTTAAAATAAATATTTTCATTGCTATTGAAGGAGTTTTTTACCGTGTTTTGGTTACCCATTACTTTATCGTTGGTTTTAATTGCGGTTCAGCTTGTATTTAGACGGGCATTCGCAATTTCATTTGATATGACAATCTTATTCAATACGCTTGAAGATACGATGTGGCGCGACGCCCCCAGTGAAATTCGGACCGTCATTCGTCGCTGCACCCGGGACCTTCAGCGCTTAAATCTACTTTCACTCACGAGTTGTGTCGGCTTAATGGTACTAATCTTTGCGATTATTACAAGCTATCACGCCGACCCATACCAGTCCTCAATCATCATCATTATTTGTGCCATCGATACGTACGGCTATTTCTTTTTATTCCGACGGCTTTTCATTAAATTTTATGCCCAGCATCAGTACCCCCGCTTAAAATCAGCCATCCATTACTTACTGACATTTACGCGATAAAAAAGTTCCTTCAGAAAAACTTCTGAAAGGAACTTTTTTATTGAGCACTTAATTAATCATTATTTTTGATTGACCGCATCACTGATTGGCGTCGAACCATTGATGATTGCAATGGTTTTGCCAATCGTTGCGGGAGCGTTTAAAGCTTGCACGGTAAAGGTCGCAACGTCATCGCGGGTGATTTCACCACCGACTTGCGGGTTAACGGTAACCTTACCAGTACCGGCATCATTAACGAGCGTTCCGGGTTGTAGAATGGTGTAATCCAAGCGTGTCCGGGTTTTGAGCCATTCATCGGCGTAGTACTTGGCGACATAGTATGGCTGCAAGGCACGTGGCCAGCGTGACCGATCTGCTGTGAATTCCGCACTAATAATAACGTAGCGTTTAACGTGCGCAATTTCTGCAGCCTGCATCGACTTAACCGCACCGTCTAGATCGATCATCAGCGTCATATCATACCCAGTTTGACCGCCGGAACCCGCAGCAAATACGACGGCATCCATGCCTTGGAACGCTAGTGCTAAGTCTTCAGGTTGCGCCATTAAGTTGAATTGAACTGGTTCCGCACCAGCGTCTTCAAAGGCTTCAGCCTGTTCTGGTTGCCGAATTCCTGCAAAGACTTGATCACCTTCTGCAACTAATTTGGAGACGATTTTCTTACCAATTTGGCCGTGTGCACCAATGACAAAGATTTTCATAACTGGTCACTCCTATGTTTTAATAATTCCTATTATAAACAGAAACTGAACAAAACCCTACGATTCTGTTTTAACTTCTGGACAGGTTGCCCTATAATATTAATTATTAATTTAAGAGAGTAAGTGATGTTCATGACAAAGTACGTCCGTTTAGCAACTAGTCAAGACCGGGACGCAATGATGAAAATTATCAACGAAGGGAAACAAGCCCTCGCCGCCGATCAAATTCCACAGTGGCAAGACGGTTATCCCCAAGCAAGTGATTTACAAAAAGACATCGATGCACAAAATGCTTGGCTACTGATCGTGGATGGCCAAGTCGCGGGGACCGCAACCCTGCTCACCCATCCCGACCCAAACTACGCGCGCATTTATGATGGTAGCTGGTCAGCCGCGAGTGACGACCATTACACGTCGATTCACCGCATTGCCATTGCGAGTGGCTACCATGGCCAACACTTAGCTGATTTTTATTTCAGCAATTTAATGACGCTCAGCTACCAACTCGGATTTAAGCAAATCCGGATCGACACTCACGCAAAAAATACGCGGATGCAGCACGTTATCAAAAAAGCTGGGTTTACGTATCGCGGCATCGTCTATATGGATAATGATGCAACTGACCTACGAAACGCCTATCAGATTACCTTATCCTAGTTAAACTTCAAACAACCATTAAAAAATGTGCCCATCGTAATTGACTTGCGATGAACACATTTTTTTAATTTCTATTTTTTCTTTGTTACCGGGACAAACGTCCGCTGTGGCAACGAGTACAAGTACTGTTGGACAACTGGTCGTTGATACATCGACCGTAACGCAGCGGCGTATAGTTCAACTTGTCCGGCGTACCGGGTCAATAGATCTTGTGGTTGCTTAACGTGGTCTGTCTTGTAATCAAACAAGATTAGCCCGTCAGCTGTTTCTAAGTAGCCATCAATAATTCCGTGAATCAAAACCTTAGCATGCTCGTGTTCGTCCAACTCATCAAATAATTGGCGCGCTGGTAATAATAATGAAAACGGCACTTCACGGTGAACCTTGGTAGTATCCGCTAAAATCGTTTGTCCCAAGTCACTGGCATAAAATCCGGCAATCGCATCAACCTTGATCAGCTGAGCAACTTCACTAGTCAGCACTTGTTTAGCCACTAAGTCATCAATCGTTGCTTGTACGGTGGTCTCATCAATGGCTTGGGTCAAGTCCAACTGCTCTAAGACTAGGTGGGTCGCACTCCCCACTTCAGCGCTCGTCGGCTCCTGCGTCGTTTGCAAAAATTGTGGCATTGCTAAGTCGCCAGTCACAAACCGACTGGTTGGCTTGGCGTGTTGCGCACTAACGGTCGGATTCGTATTCATCTGTGCGTCATCGGGATCTTCAAACAATCGTTTAACTTCTGAAACGGACTGGTAGGCCGTGGTTACCGTGGATGCTTGATGCACGTACTTGAAATTCAATAAGTTGGTCAATTCATCGCGGGTCATCTGGTCAACATCAACGTCAACGGTCTGTTCCACTTGATCAACCGCACTGAGTTGTTCATCAGTTCCAGCAACCTGCTTACGCTGCCCAATCGAGCTGGCATCCCCCAGTTCCAAAGTAAACTTGGTCTGATCGCCTTCCAGCGAATAGGTGGGCCACTCGTCCCCCCAATACGCCTTCATCAAAGGATGCCGCATCAAAGCCATGCCGACCCAGTCGAGCTGATTATTCGTGCTGATCCGCGCTAACGTACTTAGCACGCGCCCGTCACTACTAAAGCCCTGACGCCACTTTTCGGTAGCCGCATCAATTGACGTAATCGTCCCAACTAGGAACAACTGTTGTTGGGCACGCGTGATTGCCACGTATAGTTTCCGCATTTCTTCTGCCCGGAGCTTTTGACTCACGACTTGTTGAATCACTAACCGTGGTAGCGTCGGGTACTTGACCCGGTGCTCTGGGTCTAAGTAGTTGATTCCAATCCCGGCATCCCGATCCATTAGTGCATTGGCCCTGGTATCGGTCTGGTTAAACCGCTTGTCCATATCCATTAAAAAGATAACTGGGTATTCCAGCCCCTTACTCCCATGGATCGTCATGACACTAACGGCCTCGGTGTCGGTTTCAGCGACTGCTGAAGCTAAGTCTTGATCTTTTTCTTGCATGCGTTTGATAAACCGCACAAATTGGAATAAGCCTTTAAAGCTTCCTTGTTCATACGTATAGGCCCGTTCGTATAAGGCGTGCAAGTTGGCTTGGCGTTGTTGACCAGCGGGCATTCCGCCAACGTAGTCGAGAAAACCAGTTTGCTCGTAAATTTGCCAGATTAACGTCACGATCTGATTACGCCGAGCTAAGTCCCGAAACGCCGTCAATTGCTGCATGAAAACTTCAATCTTTGCGTATAACTGATCTCCATATGCGCTAGGATTGCCCTTTGTTGGGTACGTTTGGTAAAAGTCACGGAGCGCTTGGAAATAATCACTCGTCTTGTTTTGAATCCGTAAGTAAACTAACTGGTTTTCATCCAACCCAACAATCGGTGAACGCAACACCGCTACCAACGGGATATCCTGATAAGGATTATCAATAATACTTAATAAGGCCATCATGATTCGAATTTCAGTAGTCTGGAAATAATTCTGAGCATCGTTAACGACGATTGGAATATGATACTGTTTGAAAATATCAATAATCGTTAAATTGTGGTTGCGAGTTGGCACCAATAACGCTGCGTCACTGTAGTGAAATGGCCGGTATTTCCCGGTTGAGCGGTCGAAGATTGGGTGGTCCATTTTTTTCAGGGCCAAAATTTTTTGGGCTACCATCGTAATGCTCCCAATCGACGGATCATCAATGGAGAAATTACTTTCTTCATCGTCATTATCCGGCTGGAGGCCATGCGCTGGCGTCTCCGCCGGCTGATCATCGTCCGTCTGGTATAGGAGTAAACTCGTCGTTTGTGGCATATCAGCCGGGTAATCTTTGGGTCCGTACTTCAAATACGCAGCTTGATCATATTCGATTTGCCCGACTGGTGCGTCCATCAACTGGCTAAAAATCAGGTTCGTTAAGCGGTCCACGTTTTCAACGGACCGGAAGTTTTCCGCCAAAACGATCCGTTCCCCGTGTTCCGGATGGGTTCCAAAATCACGGTACTTTGCCAAAAATAGTAACGGATCAGCTAAACGGAACTGATAGATTGACTGCTTCACATCCCCTACCATGAACATATTGCCAGGCGTTTTGCGTGCCAATAGTTGAAGGATGCTTTCCTGTAAGCTGTTGATATCTTGGTACTCATCCACCATGACTTCTTCAAACTGCGCCCGTAATTGTGTCAGCGCACCCTGCCCGCTCTCACTCGTATTCGTCAAAATCGCCAAGGTCAAATGTTCCAAATCAGAAAAATCTAAAACGTGACGCCGACGTTTTTCTTTGGCAAACGCTTCTTTAAAGCACAAGGTCGCCCGGACTAATTCCTGCACAATGGCAGCGGCTCCCGCCATCACGTCTAAGACTTGTTGCTCGTCGGCCGCAAAATAAGTCTCACCGATGCTTCCCATTTGTTTTTTCACGCCGTCGACAAGGGTTCCCATTGCCTTGGCGCGGGCCGTCTTTTCAGGGTCATCCTTATAAGTCTTAGTTAGACGACCAACTTTAAAACTAGCCGTGGCCGCCCGCAACGCATTCCAATCCGTGGTATCCAAATCACTAGTCATGGTACCCAGATCACGTTGCGCCACTTGCAGCGCTTCAATCGTCTTCGGCGCTAAATCCGCCTCAGTTGCGATTTTTACAGCCTGGTCCATGCGGTTAACCATCGTTTCAAATTCAGCTTTCAATAGCGGTAATAACTTTTGCTGGTAAAACGGCGTTGTAGTCAATGATTCGCCCTGCAACTGATAATTTGTCACCAACTGGTTGAGCCAGGCTTCAGGGTCCGGCGTTGACTGTGCGAAGTCAAACAGTCGGAAAACAAGCTGACCAAGACCGTCATCGCTTCGGTCATTAGAGAAGTTGGCTGTCAGTAGGTCGAATAACTCGCCGTCTTTTTCGTAGAGACTTTCCCTAACCGTGTCCCAAACTTGGTCCCGAATCAGCAACCCCTCTGTGTTATCCGTCAGTAACCGGAACACGGGGTCTAAATCAATCACGTAGTAGTAGCGCTGAATCACGCGTAAACAAAACGCATCGAGCGTGCTGATATTGGCGACCCCGAGTAAGTTTAATTGTTGGCGTAATTGCCGTACTTCCGGTGAAGCCGTTGTTTGGTCTGGATGATCAGTCAAAAACTGGGAAATCCGTTTATTGAGTTGGGATTCCAACTTTTGTTTCATGTGTTTGGCAGCCAGGTTCGTAAAAGTCACGACCAATAACTGATCGATATTGGTTCCCGCCATGATTTTACGCATAATTCGCTCAATCAAGACGGTCGTTTTACCCGAACCAGCGGAAGCAGAAACTAGCAAGTTATTCCCTTGCTGACTAATCACTGCCTTTTGGCTATCAGTGTATTGTGTTTTGGTTTCCATTAGTTTTCTTCCCCCAATTCGGCTTTTAACTTAGCCAGAACTTCAGCAGGCTTCAAAGGCTGCAAATCATTGTAATTATTTTCAGGTAGCATGGCATCAAACTGCATAATAGCTAGATACGGCGAATATTGTAATGCGGTCGTTTTATCATTCAACCGGATTGGATTCAGATCGATTTTTCCATCAAAGATATCTTTAGCCGCCGCAACGATCAACTGACTATTATGCTTTAAAAGTCGCTCCAGTTGCGCATTAGTCACTAATGACTGACTAATGCCACCACTGTACGTCCCGTCCTTTTTACGTCTAAATGGATAAACCTTGGACGTTCCGGTCGTCGTCTGCAACTCACTATCCAAATGGTCTAGCAACGTTGGGTCATCAACCAGAATTCCCCGGTACTTATTTTCTTTGAGGAGGGCTTCTTCAAATCCGGCGTTAACGTCCTTAGGTTTCAAGACCGGATTTTTAATGTGCATATAAAGTGCCCCTGCCAATTGAATGGCCACGTCCTGATCACCAACAATAGCCGTCTCGTTATGCAAAACCGCATCGAGGTACGTTAACATCTGCATCGCCAACCCATAGTAGGCCTCACCAAAGTTAAACTTATGCTGAGACGACTTATAGTCGACAATTCCAAGGTACCGTTGGTCAGCAACCTGAATCTCATCTAGGCGATCAATTTTCCCACGAACGTGCACACTGTGGGTGGCGTCGATTTGAAAGTCGAGTGCTTTTAGACCGTGCTCCTTACCCACATTACCAAACAAGACCTCGGTCTGTACTGGTTGCGCGGCTGACTGCTTGCTCTGGTTACGAATCGCAAAAGCAATCTGACGAACCGTACTGATCAATTGACGTTGAATATAAGCCATCCGATTAGAACTTGTTAGAATGGTAAATTGGGGTTGATCTAAGACCCGTTTCGTCACCGTTTCAAGGTATTGTCCAAGTTCCTGATCAGCCACACTGGCTAGTGGGACTTGATCCGCACGAATGGCCTTGATCAGACCATCCAACACGGCGTGGAAAAATTCGCCGGTACTAGCAGCGGACAACTCGAACACGTCACGCTCACGTAACTTTAACCCGTACTTCAAGAAATAAGCATAACGGTTGCGATAAAACTCCTCGAGCTTCGAGATTGAGGTGTAAATTTGATTGCCATACAGCGCAGTCACGTTTTCTTCCGTTAAGTTGACGGGTAAGTTGCGGTAGCTTAATCCCGCTAACAACCGTTCGGCTAACGGACCAAATTCAGGATCCCGTGTTAATTGTCGGCGTAGCCAGACCCAAACGGGCGCTGGTTTAATTAAAGCTGCCCCCGTCTGGTTATGGTCCGCATTAGTCGTTAACACGTCCCGATAAACCTGAATGACGTGACTGATTGTTCGGCGCTTGGTGCCAACGAATGGTCGAACCTCTTCACTTTCTGGGTCAGGCGCTGTTAAATAAGTTCGTTCGTTTAATTTGAAATGACGGGTTATTCGGACGACGTAGTTTGACCAATTTAGGTCAGTTTCCTGATCGTCCTTTAACGGCGCACTAAAGAACAGGTGCTTTCGGGCACTCAGAAAGGCAGTATAGTTTAAAAAGTTTTCATTTCCTAACTGGACAACCGCTGAGTCGGTCAGAAAATGGTCACTGCCCAATTCGTTTAACGCCGGTTGCATCGTCGCTTTATCCACGTCACTCAATAAGTTATTAGTCATAATTCGGTCCGGCATGACCAGGTCCGTCGCGCCAATCATAAAGACGACTTTACGATCCTGGCTTTGTACCATTCCGCTTTCAGATACTAAGACCTGATCTAATGTTGATGGAATCTGTGAATAACTAGCCCCTTCAAACCCCGCTTGTAGTAAGGCTAAGAAGTCCTCCGACGCAAACGGTTCATCACCTAAAATCGCCACATATTCATCCAACATCTGACAAAAAGTCTGCCACGTTTGTTCCGGTTCGGCAGCGGCCGCCACGTCTTGACGATCTAACGCTGCATCCCGCCAAGCAAGTAATTGTTGCGTCACCCCTTGACGCGTTAAGAAGTTGACAAGTACGGTTGCGGCGGCCCGACCATCGTTAGCCGCACTTAGGGCTTTGAAAAACGGTGGGAACGTCTTTGCAACGAACTGATGAATCAAATTAATCTGCTTAGCAATGCCAGCGTTTTTATCCGTCTCGACCCCGGCGTCGCCTTCAGTCAGCTCGAAGTATTGCCAATCTTCACGTTGCGTCCAGCGCCGGCCACTGTACCCACTCTTCAAAACAAAGTTTTCGGTCAGATCAACGGCTTGCCGGTAAGCTTTACGGTCCATCGGCTTGCCATCAACCAGCGGTAAAATTAATTCAGTTTTCAAAATTCGCATAATATCACGATATTGATACTGATTTTCTTCTAGTTCAAACAACGCCCCAATCAGTTCAACCAACGGATGATCCGCCATCGAACGCTGTAAATCAACGAAATAAGGGATTTCAAGTTGCTGGAGCGTTGGAGCTAACATTGTTTTATAACTATCTAAGTGACGCGTCATAATAAGAAAATCCCGGTAATGGTAGTCATCCGCGGCATTTTCGTGCTTTGTCGCAACCATCGCACGAATCTTTCGACCCACTTGTGCTAACTCATTTTGTCGACTATCAGCGCGCATGACGTGTACGTTCCGGTTGGGCTGTTCCTGTCCATCCCCCGCTTGCGGTTCACCACGCCAATAGTCATCCAGAGCAGCTAAGCCGGCACTCACGCGTACCGTTTTGGCGTGTAAATCATTTAAGACCGGAATCTGCCGTGCCCGCGCATACTGGTACAGGCGATAATACAGTCGTCCTGACTGATAAAAAAGCGTCCCATTTTCCGGAACTTGGTCCGTGACCTTATGATCGAGCACGAGGCTGATTGTGACGTCCGCGCCCCGTTCCAGCATGGTCGTAATCAGGCCCTGCTCCTGTGATGACAGTTGCGTAAACTGTTCCAAATAAATATGCGTGCCATGCAAGTCTTGATGGCGCAAGTAGGCGTTTAATTGGGCTAACAAATCAGCTGGCTTTAAGTATTTCCCCGCCGTGGCTTCAATAAAATCTGCGTACACAATAGCTAGATCATGTAATTTAGCTTGTAAATCGCCCACGGTCGTCGTTTCAGCTAAATGAGCGACATCTTCCGGTTGCAGATTGGCCACTTGCAACTCGTTCACTTCTTTAGCCAACTGGGTGATAAATCCGGTTTGAGAAACTTCGCCCCCAAACAGCCGTAATTCATCTTGATGGCGTCTCAGAATTCGATACAAAAGCATATCAATCCCCGCAGCTGAGAGCCGCGGCACTTGATAAGCGGCTTCATTTTTCATTAGGTACCAGGCCAACCGGGTAAATGAAAAAATCTGGACCTGACTCTGTGCGTATAAATCCGGTTGCGCAAATTCCCGCGATAACCGGTTCAACACGTCCACTTCAGTGTCGAATTTCACATGGTTAGGAACTAAGTAAAAAAATTGCGCCTGGGGTTGAGCCGTCATCGCTTTAACTAGCTGACGCACCATCATCTCCCGGTGATCAACTTTCGCCGAACCCAGTACAAATTGTAAGCTCACCGTAAATCCCTCCTCAAATATGAACAAACGTTCTCTTTAATTTAGTTTAATTATCGCACAACTTTCACGACAAAAAAACACTTCACCCGCAGGTTAAGTGTTTCTTTTAGTACCGATAATTTATTTCGATTCGTTCATTCAAGAAGCGCCGATTTCGCAACGTTTTCATATTGGAAATCTAAGCACATTCGAAATTCATAAATCGCACTTTACAATTAAGCCTGTGGATTCCAGTGTTGTGGATCCTGACGCCAAGTATGCAATGAAGCGAGCTCGGCATCATTAATATCACCGTGTTCCCGAGCAACTTTGATTAGTGTCGTATAGTTGGACAAGCTGAATAGCGGCAAGTGGGCTGCTTCAAAATTAACCGTTGCGGCATCCAGGCCATAGCTAAAGATTGAGCCCACTGCTAGAATATCGCCACCAGCGGCCTGCACTGCTTTGGCTGCTTGCAGTACGCTGCCACCAGTTGAGATTAAATCATCTAACATGACGACCTTGGCCCCTGGTTTCAAAACGCCTTCAATCTGACGACCGGCACCATGGTCCTTCGGTTTGGAACGGACGTAAATCAATGGCAAATCCAAAAGCTGAGCCACCCACGCGGCGTGCGGAATCCCGGCTGTCGCAACCCCAGCAATGACTTCTGTTTCCGGATAATCCCGTTTAATGATGTCCGCGATGCCCGCCGCAATGTGTTGGCGAACCTTAGGGTAAGAGATTGTCAGGCGATTATCCGTATAAATCGGACTGTGAATCCCACTCGCCCACGTAAATGGTTCGTTAGGCCGTAACGTTACGGCCTGAATTAATAGTAGGTCACTCGCGATAGTTGCTGCAATTTCAGTCATTATTGGCCACTCCATTCTTTTACAATTTGTTGGTACGCGACAACTGGATCATCGGCCTGGGTGATTGGCCGGCCCACAACGAGCCCGTTGCTCCCCGCTTTTGCGGCGGCTTGTGGGGTCATCACGCGTTGCTGATCATCCGCTTGCGCACGCTTCGGCCGAATTCCTGGTGTAATGCCCAAAAAGTCCGTCCCGACCGCTTCATGAATGGCAGCCACTTCCTGTGCGGAACAAATGACCCCGTCACAGTTGCTTGCTTTCGCCAAATCAGCGTAGTGGACCACGCTTTGTTGAACCGTTCCCATGATTTGCTGGTCATCATTCAAGATACTCTGATCAGTTGACGTTAACTGCGTAATTGCGAGTAACTTAGGCGCTGGTAGTCCTTGTGCCGCTGCGCCAGCGACTAATCCGCGCTTAGCCGCAGCCAACATCACGTGACCACCCGCCGCATGGACCGTCGTGTAAGTCACGCCTAACTGGCCAATCACGCGCATCGCGGCTTCTACCGTATTCGGAATATCATGGAGCTTTAGGTCTAGGAAAACGGCGTGCCCCCGCTCCTGAACGGCTTTTACAATGGCCGGACCAGCCGCATAAAACAATTCCATTCCAATTTTAACGGTGACGTGTAGTTCCTCTGGAAATTGGTCTAAAAAGCTTAACGCCCGTTCTGCCGTTGGAAAATCCAACGCGATAATCACTGGTCGGCTCATCCTTGTACCTCCGAAATCAGTGTCTGAAGACTACTAATACCGTACTTATCCATCGCTGCGGGTAGGCCCGCAATAATATCAGTACAAGCCGTTGGGTGACCGTACGTCGCTGCCCCTACTTGTACGGCGTTTGCGCCCGCCAGATAAAATTCCAAAACGTCGTCCGGCGTGAAGACCCCGCCAACCCCAATAATCGGTAACTTGGTCTGCTGGCGAACTTGGTGAATCATTCGGACCGCTAGCGGGTGAATGGCTTTACCAGATAGCCCACCGGTACCATTGGCCAGAATCGGTTTGCGGGTCGCTAAGTCGATTCCCATTCCCGTTAACGTATTGATCATGGTTAACCCATTGGCACCACCAGCTTCAGCGGCCTGTGCAACTGGTACAATATCCGTCACGTTCGGTGTTAGCTTCATGAAGACTGGCTTATCCACTGCATCCACAATTTGACGCGTCAACTTTTCAACCGTCGCTGGATCCGTTCCAAACGCTAGCCCACCATGAGCCACGTTTGGACACGAAATATTGATTTCTAGTAATTTGACATTGGGTGCCGTTGCCATCTTTTTAGCAACCGCCACGTACTCGTCAAAACTGCCACCAGCCACACTCCCAATAATTGGTAATTCGGGATAATTCGTTGCCAGCCATGGTAACTTTTCGGCTAAAACGTTGTCAATACCAGGGTTTTTCAACCCAATGGCATTCAACCAACCAGCAGTTGTTTCGGCCGTTGTCGGTCGGGGATTGCCCACCTTGGGTTCGGCGGTCGTTGATTTGATCACAAGTCCACCTAACGCACTTAAATCTAACTGCGTCGCCATACTCTGACCGTACGCAGCCGTTCCGCTCGCCGGCATGACTGGATTTTTTAACGTGACCCCCGCTAAATCTACTGTTAACCGTCCCATGTATAAGCCCTCCTATAATGCCTGCGTGACAAATGATTGTGATTCGCGAACTTGTAAAATCGCTGCGACCGTATCTAACGCCGTAAACAACGGAATCCCGTGTTCAATCGACGTATTCCGAATTAGCGTCCCATCGTCGGCCGCATGTTCTTCGTCAGAAACCGTGTTGACAACGGCTTGAACTTGACCGGCTTCCATTTGGTGAAGTAAATCATCTTCACCACTGTCGATCTTTTTAACCACCGTCACTGGTAACCCGTTGTCAGTTAAGTAGCCCGCCGTGCCCGTTGTTGCCAATAACTGATAACCCAGCGCATGGAACCGTTGCGCCAACTTGAAGGCTTCCGGCTTGTCATCATCACGAACCGTGAATAAGACGTTCCCGTTGCTTGGAACGTGTAGTTTAGCGGCTTCAAATGCCTTGTATAATGCCTTAGCCATCGTTCGGTCAGACCCCATAACTTCACCGGTCGACTTCATTTCTGGTCCTAGCAAACTATCCACACGGTTGAGTTTCGAGAAGGAGAAGACCGGCGCCTTAACGTGCACCATGTCGCCCGCTTTCACTAAGCCCGTTTGATACCCTTGCTCCTTGAGTGATTGCCCTAGGATGACCCTAGTTGCAACTTGCGCCATTGGAATGTCGGTGACCTTACTCAAAAATGGCACCGTCCGGCTCGCCCGTGGATTAACTTCAATCACGTAAACTTGTTCTTCGTGAATCACAAACTGAATGTTCATCATCCCGACACAGTTCAACGCGACGGCCAATTGTTCCGTATATTTAATGATTTGCGCTTGCACGTCCGTAGATAGTGATTGTGGTGGGTAAACGGCCATTGAGTCACCAGAATGGACCCCGGCACGTTCGATGTGTTCCATAATTCCTGGAATAACCACGGTTTCACCATCACAAATGGCATCCACTTCACACTCTTTACCGACTAAGTACCGGTCAACCAACACCGGATGGTCGTGTGAAACTTTGACGGCGTTATGCATGTAGTGATCCAAATCCGCACGTTTCTTAACGATTTCCATTGCCCGGCCACCCAAGACGTAGCTTGGCCGAACCAGAACCGGATAGCCAAGTCGATCGGCAATTGCTAAGGCCGTGGCTTCATCACTGGCCGTATCGCCGGCTGGTTGTGGAATTTGCAACGATTTAATGACCTTATCGAACTCATCCCGGTCTTCAGCGCGATTGACATCCGCAACGCTCGTTCCTAAAATTTTGACGCCGCGGTCAGCAAGGGGTTGCGCTAAGTTAATCGCCGTTTGACCCCCAAATTGCACGATGACGCCGCGAGGTTGTTCTAATTCGATGACGTTTAACACGTCTTCAAGGGTTAGCGGTTCAAAGTACAACTTATCGGAGACTGAGAAGTCCGTCGAAACCGTTTCGGGATTACTATTCATAATAATCGCTTCGTAACCCGCCTTTTGAATCGCTTTGACTGAATGCACCGTGGCGTAATCAAACTCGACCCCTTGGCCAATGCGAATCGGACCAGAGCCTAGGACGAGGACCGACGGCTTTTTGTCCACGATACTTTCGTTTTCAAATTCATAAGTGCCGTAATAGTACGGCGTCGTCGACTCAAATTCACCCGCACAAGTATCAACCATCTTATAAACCGGTTTTAACTGATGACTTTCACGGAACTGCCGAACTGCGTCAGCACTTTCATGCCAGAAGTCTGCCACCGCTTGGTCAGCAAAGCCGTTGCGTTTAGCCGTTGTTAAAACGTCCAAATCGTCCACGTTAGCCTTTAACGCCCGTTCAATTTCAACGATGTGCAATAGCTTGTCTAAGAAAAAGACGTTGATTTTCGTTAACTCGGCTAAATCTTCAATCGTATAACCGCGCCGGATGGCTTCTGCCAAATAGAACAACCGGTCATCCTGCGCATGAATTAATTTATCGCTTAATTCGTCGTCATCCACACTTGCTAGTGCGGGTTCTTCAACGTGGTGAACCCCAATTTCTAAGGAACGCACCGCCTTTAAAGTGGCTTCTTCGATGTTACGACCAATTGCCATAACTTCACCGGTCGCTTTCATCTGCGTCCCGAGACGCCGGTCTGCCTTCGTGAACTTATCGAATGGCCAGCGTGGAATCTTGCAGACCACGTAGTCTAAAGCCGGTTCAAATTCGGCGTAGGTCGTTCCCGTAACCGGGTTTTTAATCTCATCAAGGTGCAAGCCCACCGCAATTTTAGCCGCCATCTTTGCAATCGGATACCCGGTTGCCTTAGACGCTAACGCTGAAGAACGGCTGACCCGGGGGTTAACTTCAATGATGTAATACTTGAAGCTATCCGGATCAAGGGCGAGTTGAACGTTACAGCCCCCTTCGATTTTCAGTGCACGGATAATTTTTAATGACGCATCCCGTAGCATTTGGACTTCACGGTCCGCCAACGTTTGAACAGGCGCGTAAACAATGGAATCCCCGGTATGAATACCGACCGGGTCAAAGTTTTCCATGTTGCAGACGACCATCGCGTTATCGGCGGCGTCACGCATCACTTCGAACTCAATTTCCTTATAGCCCGCAATACTTTGTTCAATCAACACTTGGGTCACGGGTGACAGTGACAGGCCGTTTTCGGCGATGTCGTGTAATTCCTTAGCCGTCTCCGCAATCCCACCACCGGTACCACCCATGGTAAACGCGGGCCGTACGATGACTGGATAACCGGACTTTTCAGCGAAAGCTAGCGCTTCTTCAACCGTGTGCGCAATCCCAGAAGCTGGCACTGGTTCACCGAGTTCTTCCATCAAATCTTTAAATTGTTCCCGGTCTTCAGCTTGGTCGATTGCCGTGAGCTTGGTCCCAAGGAGTTCAATCTTAAGTTCTTTTAAAATTCCAGACTTCGATAACTCCATCGCCATGTTCAGGCCTTGTTGCCCCCCTAAAGTTGGTAAGATGGCGTCAGGCCGTTCCTTGCGCAGAATCTGCGACACAAACTCTAAGGTAATGGGCTCCAAGTAAACTTGGTCAGCAATTTCTTTATCCGTCATGATGGTCGCCGGATTTGAGTTAACTAAGACGACTTCATAGTCGAGTTCCTTTAAGGCTAAGCAAGCCTGCGTGCCAGAATAATCAAATTCAGCCGCTTGGCCAATAATAATCGGGCCAGAACCAATCACCATGATCTTATGAATATCTGTGCGTTTAGGCATTGAACTTGCTTCCTTTCCGGGCCACTTGATGGGCCGCCATTAAGTCAATGAATTCGTCAAAAATATGGTCTGCATCGTGAGGACCCGGTGCAGCGTCCGGATGATACTGCACGGAAAAGGCGGCGTAATCGCGATGCCGTACCCCTTCGACAGTGTCATCATTAATTTCTTCGTGGGTAATCATCAGGTCAGTCTTCGCTAAGGATTCGCGCGAAACCGCGTAACCGTGGTTTTGTGACGTGAAATCAATCCGACCAGTCGCAATTTCACGGACCGGGTGATTGAACCCACGGTGACCAAATTTCATCTTAAAGGTGTCCGCACCGTTTGCTAAAGCGAATAACTGGTGACCTAAGCAAATTCCAAACAACGGAATGTGCTTTTCCACTTCCCGAATCATCGGTAGCGCGCTTGGTACGTCTTTCGGATCGCCAGGGCCGTTTGTGAGCATCACCCCATCTGGGTTCAATGCCATGATTTCAGAAGCCGTCGTGTTGTACGGTAAGACCGTGACGTTACAGTGCCGCTTGGCTAACTCACGTAAAATTGAGTGTTTTAAGCCAAAATCGACCACGACCACGTTTGGCCCCGTTGCCGGGTTAGGATAAGCATTGGTTGTCGAACTTTCCACAACCACTGCTTTTCCAAGTTCCGTCACGCGTAGCCGCTCCACCGTATCTGGTAAAACTTCGTCCACGATGGTGGCTTTCATCGCACCCTTTTCACGAATATGTTTCGTGACCGCCCGCGTATCAATATCGGTAATTCCCGGAATCTGATTTTGTTTTAAATAGTCATCTAGTGACATTTCGCTGCGCCAATTGCTGGCCCGCCGTGCAACTTCGTGAACCACGACCCCTTTACAAGTCGGCTTAATCGATTCATGGTCGTCGCGGTTAATACCATAATTTCCAATTAATGGGTAAGTAAACATCAAGATTTCGCCGTTATATGACTGATCAGTAATGGATTCTTGGTACCCACTCATCCCAGTGCTAAAAACCAGTTCGCCAACCGTGGCCGCCGGTGCGCCAAACCCGGTGCCCGGATAAATCGTGCCGTCGGCTAGTACTAAGTATCGTTTCATTTTTGCTGGTCCTTTCCGTAAACCACTTGGCCGTCCACTAAGGTCATCAGCACGTTACCGTACACGTGCCAGCCGATAAATGGTGAATTATGTCCTTTAGATAACATCTGTTCCGCTTTAATTTCGTACTCATGGTCAAGGTCGATGATTGCTAAATCAGCCGGTGCCCCAACTTTTAACTGGCCAGCGTCTTTTAAACCAAATAACTGCGCGGGCTTCGTACTCATCAATTCAATTAATTGTCCTAAACTCAGTAACCGCGTCTTAACCAAAGCGGTGTACATGGTTGCAAAGGCCGTTTCGATACCGGTAATCCCAAACGCCGCCGTTTTCATGCTCCCCTGCTTTTCAGCGTCGGTGTGTGGGGCGTGGTCCGTCGCAATAAAGTCAATCGTGCCATCCAACAAGCCGGCGACTAACGCTGACCGGTCTTTAGGTGACCTCAGCGGTGGGTTCATCTTGAGCATTGGATTATCCATCGTGATATCTTCATCCGTTAATAACAAGTGATGGGGGGAAACTTCACAGGTCACGTTGATGCCAGCTTCTTTTGCATGCCGAATCACCCGGACGCTTTCCGCCGTCGAAACGTGGCAGACGTGGTAGTGCACGCCGCTTGCCTCTGCAAGCATCACGTCCCGTGCGACTTGGGCCGCTTCCGAAACGTTGTTAATGCCCGGTAACCCTAACCGTTCAGCGGTTGATCCGGCATTCATAACGCCGCCTCGATACAAGGAATCATCTTCCACGTGGGCAGCCAATGGTAGTCCGGCCTTAGCAGCACCGCACATCGCTTGATACATCGTTCCCGCCGTTTGGACCCCGGAGCCGTCATTGCTGACCGCAAAGGCGCCAGCGCGTTTGACACCTTCAAAATCAACGAGTTCTTCGCTCGTCCGCCCCGTCGTAATACTTGCATACTGAGCAACGTGGACGCGGGCCTTTGCTTGGTTCGCTGCGACCATCGCCGCAACCCGTTCTGGCGTATCGGGTACCGGGTCAACGTTTGGCATGGCCCCAACCGTTGTGAAGCCACCATGAGCCGCCGCCAACGTCCCGGTTTCAATCGTTTCCTTCGCAGTTTGACCAGGGTCGCGTAAATGAACGTGCACGTCCACCAATCCAGGACTCACAAAATGCTTGTCGGCACAAATCACTTGGTCAGCGGCGCCATACTGTTCGTTAAGTTGGTGACCAATTGCTTTGATTTGGCCATCTTCAATCAAAAGGTCGTTTAATTCTAAGTGATGATTCACCAAAATCTGCGCGTTTTTAATTAAAGTTGTCATCGTTAATCCTCCAATTGTGCGGGCTGCAATAACCCTTGGTGTACAAGTACGTTTGAAATCATTGCCATGCGGACAAAGACACCGTTCGTCATCTGTTGAAAAATTCGTGATTGGGGTGCCTCGACCAAGTCACTGGCTAATTCGACGCCACGGTTGACCGGTGCCGGGTGCATGATGATGGCACTTGGCTTCATTTGAGCACCCCGGGCGATCGTCAGCCCGTATTGTTGGTGATACGCTTCGGCATCAAACGTTTCATCACTGGATTCGTTTAGCCGTTCGTGTTGAACCCGCAATAACATCATGACGTCCATGCTGCCAACTAATTCATCAATCGGTAAGTACTCACCGTACGCCGCAAAATCAGCGTTATACCAAACTTTTGGGCCGCTGAAGTAGACCGTTGCCCCAAGTTGTGTGAGGAGTTCCATGTTCGAGCGTGCGACCCGTGAGTGCGCTAAGTCCCCAATAATGGCAATCTTTAACCCGTCAAAGTGCCCAAACTCTTCATAAATCGTCATCATATCAAGTAAGGATTGCGAAGGATGTTGACCACTCCCATCGCCGGCATTGATCAAGCTCATCGATAGGTCTGCTTCAACCAGCGGCTCGTAATAACGGTCGTGAGGATGCCGGATAACCGCTAAGTCAACGCCAATCGCTTGAACCGTTTTTAACGTGTCGAGCAAACTTTCACCCTTGGTCACGGAGCTCGTCTTTGGGTCAAATGGGATAACTTGCATCCCCAATCGCCGTTCCGCCATTTCAAAACTCGTGTGCGTCCGCGTGCTATTTTCAAAAAAGAGGTTCATCGCATAACTCGGACGTTCAAGTTGAATCGTCTTACCCGCCTTAAATTGTTGTGCTAATTTGATGAAAGCCATTACTTCTTCATTATTAAATTGGTCAACGCTGACCAGGTTATTACTCGTTTGCATGCTCTTTTGCCGTCTCCTATCTTGATTTAAGAAAAAAAGTCTAGCTCCTGCAAAAATTATTCGCAAAGAGGCTAGACTCCGATTAAGCGGCCACGCATGGCCAAACCGTTTCGTTCCTCTCTGGAAACAATTAAATGGTTAGTTATTCAATTTATTCATCCAATTTTTCAATCGTAATGCCGTCATGACCATCGTGTTCTTCCAACGCGACGTTGACTTGTTCATCCAAAGCAGTTGGAATGTTCTTCCCAATAAAGTCCGGACGAATTGGTAATTCGCGGTGTCCACGATCAACTAATACGGCTAACGAAATCTTGGCGGGACGTCCTTGGTCCATCAGGGCATCTAATGCCGCCCGCACTGTCCGACCTGTAAAAAGCACGTCATCAACTAAGATGATGTGTTTGCCGTTAATATCAACGGGAATATCCGCACCGTTCAGCTTGGCCTGACCCGCAACATCGATTGCATGGTGATCATCGCGGTAAAGTGTTATATCTAAAGAACCAACCGGCACATCGACGCCTTCTAACTGCTTTAACCGTTGCGCCAAACGTTCAGCTAAATAAATGCCCCGCGTTTTAATCCCAATAAATACTAAGTTACCGACACCCTTGTTCTGTTCGATAATTTCATAAGTGATCCGCGTTAGCGCGCGGCGCATTGTCATTGCATCAACGACTTCTCGTGCCATGTCTCAGTCAGCTCCATTCTTTTTAATTCACCTGAGGATACAAAAAAGGTCTCCCGTTTTCCTGCAAAAACCGTGGGAGACCCTCAGATACCGTTCCCCTTGTTAGCCTCACAGGACTAAGTTAAAGGTGCTTGTTTAATTGCAATAAGTGTAACCAACTCTAGTAGCAGTGTCAAGTTTGTTTTAACATCAATTTCGTTATTTCTCAGATTATTTATTAAAGTCTGAAAAACATAAAGTCGCTGTCAACACCGTAACAATCGTAATTGCTATCCCTAAATTAGTCGCTCCGTCAGGCAGAGTTGGGTGCTATGGGGGGACGGTCCCAGCCACACTGCGGTCTGCGGCCCTGATTCAAAGCCGGTAGCCCACGTCTTTGAATCACCCCGCAAAATTAGCAGCTAAAAACCGCCTGCTAATTTTGCCGACACAGCACCCATCTCTGCCCGACTGCGCTCGAAATAGTCTTGCTATTGTTATTACTGTTGAATCATCGGAGGTTGCCACTGATGGCATCGGTCGTGAAGGTGGCTTTTGACCGGTGATTTTTCGGTCTTAGGCCACGGACGGCCCGGGACAGCTGTCATTTAAAGAGTGTTCCGGGCGAGGGACAAGACGTTTCTTAGGCTTGGCCTTGTCCCACGACCGCATGTTATCAGTGGCAACCGGAATAATTTATAAGTAGCTAATTTTTATTACTCCAGATACTAATACAGTAGCAATTAATTTTTGAATTGAGATTTCAGCCTTTAGTTAATTAACAAATCCCCGCCTAAATTTATCTAATTTTAATGTTTCTTTCATTTTATTATAGTCAAACTGCCAAATTATCGGTATACTACTTGTGAAAGATAACTAATTTTAGGGGGATCCGCCATGCGTTTACAAACATTACTAGAGACACCATCTATGCAGCATATGCGAGTTATTGCGGGTAAACGCGGCCTTAAACGGGAAATCAACAATATCGGAATGATCGAATCACCCGATATTGCGGACTTTCTAAAAGCAGATCAATTTTTGATTACAAATGGCTATCCCTTTATTAATACACCAACTAACCCAACCGCGCTCATCAAAGCGATGCACGCGGCTAATTGTGCTGGCCTAGGATTTAAAGACCACCGCTACGTTGACCATTTGCCAAAGGATGTCCTGGCACTCGCCGACGAACTCGCCTTTCCCATTATTATTACCCCGGGAGACGAGTTAATTTCAGAAACGATGCGCAAGATGCTCAGTGTTATTTTGAAATCCCAAACCGATGAGTTGAGCCGGATCGTTCAGGCCAACCAGTCCCTCGCCGACTTACTATTGAAGGATCCGACCCACACCACGGTTTTAAACAAGTGTAGCGAAATTCTCAACCACGCGCTTTTTTTGATGGATAGCCATTTTAGAGTCGTGAGCGCGTCTCAAAGTTTGCCGGTGACTCAGAGTACCCTGACCGATTTTCTTCGTAACCAAACTAACATTGATTATTTTAACTTACATACCCGCATCACCGTTGCCTATCAACAGCTGAGTTTGACTATCACACCCTTATTTTCAGCTTATAAAGAAAATAAGGCCTTCGTTGGGATCATCGACCTCGACCCGGGAAATTCGACCGATCAGATGTTAACGCAAGTCGTGCTCAACACTTTAAGTTTCGTCAATAGCCGTGTCGACATGCTTAACGAATCGGCCTTCCGTAATCAAAGTGGGTTCTACCTTAACGTGATGGACGGTGGTATCTCAAACGACCTCGTCAACAAGACCTTGAAGACCCAAAACATTGAGCCAAGCACGAAGTTTCGGTGTGCGACCATCCTTGTCACGACCAATCACCAAACGTTACTGAGTAACCACCTACTCGAACAAGTTCAACAACTAACGTTATGGTTTATTAAAGAATATCAAGCACCCGTGATTACTTTCTCCCTCAAACAGCAACTCGTTCTTCTTATTAAGGATGAGCAAAACGCGCAACACTTTTTAACCGCCCTAGTGGACTTTATTCAACCAAAATTAGATAAGTCCGCCCGGTTAATTATTGGTTACAGCTACTCGACCTTACCGTTGACCGAACTCGCAACCACTTATAACGAAGCGGCCGAGGCACTGGCGCTCAGTAAGAATAGCCCCCACGCCATCACCATCTACCGGCCAAAATACGTCAAAGAACTCATTTCGCTGATTCCAGAAAACGAAGCCAAGTCCTTTGTGGAACGCGTGTTAGGTGGCCTGGTAAGTGGTATCAGCGCCCACGAACAACAAAACCTGCTCAATACTTTGTACGGCTATTTTTATTATCATCAAAATATTGCCGAAGTCGCCGGTCACTTAGAAATTCACCGGAACACCGTTATTTATCGGTTAAAGAAGGTCGAAAAAATGTTAACACTCAATCTTGATGACCCTGAGCAAACCCAAACCTTAGAGATGGCCGTCCTCCTCTGGCATAATCAAGAAACACAAAAGTGAACGTTTTCATTTTCAAAAAGCTGATTTATGCTGATTTTGCGAACATTAAATCATCCGGATTCATTTGTATTCGTTTTTTTAGTGTGTTAGAATTATCTTCATTCAAATACGAGTTTATTGCCTATATAATGTCATGATATGGTTGACGAGTTTCTACCCAATCCCGTAAAGATTGGACTATAAGCAAACGAGGACATCCCGTTTGCCGGGGTGTCCCTTTTTGTCTACCGCAGAACCCCGGGGCTAAACGACTAAAATGAGGAGGAAGATTGGTTTGAAGGAAGTTTCCGCAACACCTAAGATTTCAAGTGTCAAAGCTGCCATTTTAGGCTTTCAACACTTATTAGCAATGTATTCTGGTGACGTGCTCGTGCCGCTATTAATCGGTGCCGCACTACATTTCACCACGGAACAATTGACTTATTTAGTTTCCATCGATATTTTCATGTGTGGGATCGCCACGTTTTTACAATTAAAACGCACCCCACTCACTGGGATCGGACTCCCCGTCGTTTTAGGCTGTGCCGTTCAAGCGGTCAACCCACTGATTCAAATTGGCAAAACGTACGGCCTTGGCACCATGTACGGGTCAATTATCGGTGCCGGTATTTTTATTTTCTTGATTGCCGGACTATTTTCTAAAATCAAGCACCTCTTTCCACCAGTCGTTACGGGTTCACTAATTACCATTATTGGATTTACCTTAATTCCCGTCGCATTCCAAAACCTCGGTGGCGGCGATGCCACCGCTAAAGATTTCGGCAGCTTACCAGCCCTCGGAATTGGCTTTTTGACCATTGCCATTATTTTACTGATCAGCGTCTTTGCGAAGGGCTTCATGAAGTCCGTTTCAATCCTAATTGGGATCTTAGTCGGCACGCTCGTTGCCGGCGCCATGGGTATGGTTTCCTTGAAACCAGTCGCCGAAGCAAGCTGGTTCCACTTACCAACACTCTTTTACTTCGGTACCCCCCGCTTTGAATGGTCATCAGTTTTGACCATGATTCTTGTCTCATTAACCACGATGGTTGAATCCACCGGGGTCTTCTTCGCACTCGGTGATATCACTGGTCGTAAAATCGAAAGTGATGATTTGAAACGGGGCTACCGTGCCGAAGGAATCGCCGTTATTTTAGGTGGTTTGTTCAATACGTTCCCTTACTCCACCTTCTCTGAAAACGTTGGGGTCGTTCAATTATCCGGCGTTAAAACCCGTAAACCAATTTACTTCTCCGCTGCATTTTTAGTGGTGTTAGGACTATTGCCTAAAATTGGCGCACTCGCAACCGTCATCCCCGACCCCGTCCTCGGTGGCGCAATGGTCGTGATGTTCGGAATCGTTGGGATTCAAGGGATTCGAATGCTTGCACAGGTCGACTTCCGTAACAACAATAATTTGCTGGTTTCCGCCGTCTCAATTGGGTTAGGACTTGGCGTTACCGTTCAAACCAACATCTTCCAATTTCTTCCGAACGCCTTACAAATTATGTTAAGCAACGGGGTCGTCGTTGGAAGTTTAGCCGCCGTCTTACTCAACTTATTATTCAACCGTCACGCCGCTGAAAATACGGTCGATGACGAATCAGTCGGACTAAACGAAAACGACTAACACTAGCCCTTCTCAATTAAATAGGCTATCCAAAAGCACTTCAGAAAAGTTAGACTTTTCTGAAGTGCTTTTTATATCTAAATAAAAATTCTTGCTTACAACCGCCATGATTATTACTAAATTAATTCTCACTTACCAGATAACTAGTGGGATTTCCACACACCCCTTTTTCACGTAAAACCGGTATGTTATACTGGATAATTGTGTGATTGTTAACTTTTTATCAATTTAGGAGTGAGTGCAATTTTAGAACAACTATTTCATTTACGGGAAAACCGAACGTCAATCCGCCGCGAATTCATCGGTGGTTTAACGACTTTTCTGGCCATGTCTTATATTTTAGCCGTTAATCCCGAACTACTCGGGAGTACTGGTATGAGCAAAACGGCGGTCTTCACGGCCACCGTTCTTGCCACCATCGTCGGCTGTTTGTTGATGGGGCTAGTCGCCAATTTCCCAGTTGCCTTAGCACCGGGGATGGGCCTCAACGCCTTCTTCACTTACACGGTCGTTCAGGAATGGCATATTCCGTGGCAAACCGCGTTAGCCGGGGTATTTGTTGCTGGGATTCTCTTCATCCTATTAACGTTATCTAAGTTACGCGATAAGCTTATTAACATGATTCCCAGTGCGTTAAAGTACGCCGTTTCTGCCGGAATTGGCCTGTTTATCGCCTTTTCTGGACTACAAACTTCAGGTATCATCGTTGCCAGCAAGTCCAACGCGGTCGCATTGGGTAACTTGCACAACCCCACCGTCCTACTCGCAATCTTTGGGATCATCGTAGGCGTTATGCTAGTCACCGCAAATGTCACCGGTGGGATCTTCTGGGGCATGTTTATTACCGCAGTCGTTGGGATGATCTTTGGGATTATCCCGCTGCCAACTGGTATTATCAGTGGCGTGCCGAGCGTCCAACCAATTTTCGGTCAAGCCTTAACCCACATCACGGATATTAATTCGTTCCAAATGATTATCGTTATCCTGACCTTCTTCATCATTGGTCTGTTTGATACTTCGGGTACCTTGGTCGGCGTCGCAACCGAAGCCGGCATGGTGAACCACAAAACTGGTGAAGTTAAGGGTGTTGGTAAAGCTCTCTTTAGTGGTGCCCTAGCAACAACGATTGGGGCTATCTTTGGGACGTCACCAACCACGGCCTACGTCGAATCAACTTCCGGCGTCGCGGTCGGTGCCCGTACCGGGTTATCCTCCGTCTTCGTCGCAATCTTATTTGCAGTTGCTGCCTTCTTCTCACCAATCTTAACGGTGATTACCTCGGCTGTAACGGCTTCTGCCTTAATCATTGTCGGCATTTTGATGCTTTCAAACGTGCAATACATCGACTGGACGAAATTTGAGATTGCGGTTCCCGCTTTCTTTACCATGATTATGATGTTACTAACGTACAGTATTTCCGAAGGACTGGCCGTTGGGTTCATCTTCTACCCAATCACGATGAGTGTGAAGGGCCGTTGGCGTGAAGTTAACGCCCTCATGTGGGTCATGATGATTGTCTTCATCTTGTACTTTGCATTCGTGGCTTAACAACACAGCTATCAAAACATAAAAATCCCCGCCATAACATTGGTTTAATCATTGTTATGGCGGGGATTTTGATGTATATTTTCATGCAACTAGTTAGGATTTACCTCGCTTAACTAAGCCACTTATTATGCTTAGCCACACTAACGGCTTCAAACCGATTATGGACACCGAGCTTGCTAAATATTGCCGACAGATAATTACGAACCGTTCCAGCAGATAAGAATAGCTCGCTCGCAATCGCTTTAGTGGGCAGTCCCTGGTCCGCCGCTTTTAAAACGGCCAGTTCGCGGGCAGTTAACGGATTTTGGTCAGCGGATAACATATTCACCACTAGCTCTGGTGCGTAAATCGTCTGGCCGCTCATCACTTTTCGAATTGCCGCAATCAGATCATCACTAGGGCTATCCTTCAATAAATATCCAGCCACCTGCGCTTTAACCGCCCGTTCAAAGTAGGCCTTTTGGGCAAAAGTGGTTAAGATAATGACCTTAGCCGTGAACTCACTATTTTGAATCCGGTCGGCGACGTCTAAACCGGATAGACCTGGCATTTCAATATCCAAAATTGCGACTTGGGGTTGTAATCGTTGCAACTCATCCCAGGCAGTTTGCCCATCGCCACTCGATCCCACCACGTGCAAGTCGTCTTCTAATTCTAATAATTGCGTCAAAGCAGAATTCAGCATACTCTGATCTTCTGCCAAATAGATTGTAATCATCGCAAATTCCCCCCCTTAGGTAACGTTAAAATCAGCTGGGTTCCACGACCGGCCTGTCCAATTTCAAACGTACCTTGTGCCTCCAACAAACGCCCCCGCATTCCCGTAATGCCATTCGCGCCCGCACGTTCTAAAGAACCACCCCGACCGTCATCTTGAACCACAACTTGATACTGTGCGGCCGTTTCACTAAAGTCCAACTGTACTTGATGAGCATGTGCATGCCGAATCACATTGGTCAGTGCTTCAACCAACGTCGCCGCAAACACACCCTGAATCGTCGTTGGCCACTGAATCGCTTGCTTTTCGCCAGTGGTCACCAACCAAACATTGGCCGCCAAGAGATTCCGATTTTGTTCAAGTAAGACTTCACTAATCGACTTCTGATGAAGGTCATTCACAATCGAACGGACCAATTGTAAATTTTCCCGACTAGTCCGTGCAATGTCGTCAAGTTCAGGACTAACCTTCTCTGGTGCTTTGACCAGTAACTTTTTAACCAGTTCCGTTTTCAATGTAATCATCGAAAAACTTTGACCAAGTGTATCGTGTAAGTCCCGAGCAATCCGTTCACGTTCATCCCGTTGGACAACCGACTCTAACCGCCGATTGGTTTGCCGGAGTTGCCGCTGTCGAACAATCGACCGAGAAAACGTGTAGGCCATTAATGGTGATAGGAGTGGGAACACTAATCCCATAACTTCAATGTTATGCCAACTAGGATTCGCTTGATAGACTTCAATTATACTGGTTAAAATCAGCCCATAATAACCGGTCAAGAACCAATAGAAATACTTTTTAGGATATTGCACCAAAATAAATGAAATTTGCCAGCCTGGAAAAATAATCAAATAATTATTTCCCCCAAAGACTGAAAACAAGCCAGTGATAAGTAACTCCAGCGGGATTGTCACTGGTCGCCAAGCCTCTTTTTCGACAACCAAAATATACAAAATTAGGAAAACGGCCAATAAGCTTAGCCAAAACCAGGCTTGGATCGTTTTGGCAGGTAAATAAATTGCGACTGAATAGGGTAAATAACCGAGCCAAATATAACTGTTCCATTCAAGATTCTTAACGCGAGCCATCCACTTAGGCTTTGACAACCCCATCCCCCCGTTTAAGCAACTGGTGGGTTCCCACAATCACGAGGATTAACAAGATTCCAATCCAAGCGCCCACACCAATCACAGTTGTTATTTCAAGCGTCGCATGGGTCGCCACTGCGCCCAACCAATTATTCACGAAATAAGTTGGCATCAACTTACCAATCGGTTGTAGCCAACTTGGTAACATCGCCATCGGCCACCACAACCCACTTATAATCGCCATCGGAAACGTAATGAGATTACTAACGATACTTAACGTTTCGAGGCGATTGAGAAACGAAATCAGAACTCCTAGCAGTAACGTTGGAATCTGACCAACCAACGCAACCACCGCCATCACTAGCCATTGCTCGATTGTTAGGCTCACGTGATTGACACTAACAGCAAGCACGCCCAACACCACGATTGCAATGCCATTCATCGCTATACTCCAAAATCCTACTGATAGATAGTACGGTTGAACTCCTGATGGCGTCAGCTGATACCATTGTAGTAAGCCCTTTTCACGGTCAAGCATTAAAATTGACGCAATCCCAAATAGCGCGTTAATCGTCCCACTATACACAATCATGCTCGCCATGTACTTCAAGCTAAAACTCACTGGGACTGTTCCAGATACCATCACTTTGGTAAATAACAAATAAAAGCCCGCTGGCATCAGGATTGAAAAAAATTGAAAGGAAAAATTGCGTAAAATCAACCGCCGACTGTCAAACTTTAATTGTGCTAAAAATGGTTTCATCTTCAGGCCTCCTTGGTTAAATGAACAAAAATAGTCGCCAATGATTCTCGATTAAGGGTCACTTGGTGCAATTGTGACAAATACGGTCCCAGTGCCTGGAGGGTTTGATCACCATCCGTACTACTAATGCGGACAACGTGCTTAACTTGAGTTACCGCCGTCACCCCAGCTAATGGTTCAAAGGTACTCAATGCTAACGAGGTTTGAAAGCTAATCTCGACTTGTTGGTACTGCCGCTGTAACTCGGCAAACGTTCCTTTGAAGACCAGCTGTCCACCTTGTAGTAAAAATATTCGATCGGCAACTTGTTCAATTTCAGGTAAATAATGGGTCGTTATAATGACCGTCTTACCTTGCGTTTTTAACGCCTTGACGCGTGCCCAAAAAGCCTGCTGGGCATTGACATCCATCCCGACCGTTGGCTCATCTAAAAATAGAAGTTGGGGATTGCCGATTAAAGCTAACGCAAAGGTGACCCGCCGTAGCTGCCCACCTGATAAAGTTGTTAATTGGCGGTGCGCCAATTCGGTCAAGGCTAAATCACGCATTAACTGCTTCGGTTGTAACGCCGTCGCATAATGTGCCGCGGCCATGGTCAATAATTCCGCCACTGTAACCCCCCGAATCGGCAAATCACCCTGTAACATTGACCCAATATTTTGTTTAGATAACGGCCCACCCGGCACTTCATCGAACAGTGTCAAATGTCCACTATCTTTCGCCTGTATACCCAGCAATAAGTTCAAGAGTGTCGTTTTTCCAGCCCCATTTTTCCCAATTAAGCCAATGATTTCACCAGGATTGATGGTTAAACTAATATCTTTTAGAACGGTGTCTTTGACATAACTAAACCTCACGTGTTCTGCTTGAATAATTGGTTGCATCTTCTCGTCCCCCTTTAATACTTTTAGGTTAACAGGATGACGATATGGCCGGTAGTTCGCTTTGTCATGAGTTTTGGGTGACAAATGTCATGTTTAACTTTTGCGGTAATTTCTTGAAACTGCTTGCCAAGCTTTATTTTCCTTTGATTAGCTTTTTAAACACTGTATAATAACTAACGGTTAACTATACTATTTGCAAGAAGTGAACAATTTATGCCCCGTGACCGCTATAAAGAACGTGATGTCCAAATTGATTTTATTCCCCACATTACCTTTCAAAATCTATCTACAAATTGTCTTCAACTGATTTTTGTGACGACGGGCCTTGTCAAGGGTATCCTGAACCAGCGCCCCGTTAGCTTGAAGGCACCGGTCATCCTGTTTTTAACGCCCCACGACACGTGGCAACTAACGGAAAGTCGGCAACCGGCTGCCCAAGCATTTCGCTTTCAACCGGACTTTTTTGAGACCGTCCCGTATTCTAAATCTCAGGAATATCAGATTAAGACGCCCTTGGCCGATTTAGCCCACTTCACTGCGTCAGCGTCTCCGCTAAAAGTTTTTAACATTCAACGACCCTTATTTGAAAAGCTCCACCAAGCCTTCTTCATTTTAGGCGGTGAAGTCTTTGCGCAGAGTGACCATCTCTGGGTCTGCCGAATCAAAACGTACTTGATCAAAATTTTAAAAGTGCTCGAAGATTTGCATCCTGAACACGGAACGTCTAAGGTCGACCTCGTCTTGGACTACATTTATGCGAACTATGACACAAAGATCACCTTAGACGACTTAGTTAGCGCGGCCCACCTCAACCGCGTTTCATTAAATCAGCAATTCAACGCAAGGGTCGGGATGACCGCCATGGCCTACCTTGCCCACTACCGTTTAGAAGTCGCGGACGAACTACTGATTCACACCCGCATCAGTCTCACAGACATCGCAGCGGCCGTTGGTTACGACTACGACACGTACTTCATCAAACAATTCAAGCAGCAGCGTGGAATTTCACCAACGGCCTTTCGCCAACAATCGCGCGAACTAGCGCCGATTAGTTCACAACGCAATTCAAACGTGATTTAAAAATACACTTATAAAAGAAGTCCTGTGGATAAACCCTTTTATCCACAGGACTTCTTTTATATTATCCACTGATAACGCTAATAACTATTTGGATTGCAGCCCTTTCGCCCCAATATCGTGGCGGTAAACCAGTCGATCTAAATCTAAGGTTGCAAGCTGGTCATAAACTGCTTGCTTCGCTGCTGCCAAATCGGCTGCTTTCGCCGTAACCATCATGAGCCGACCACCCGCACTGACCAGTTGTCCGGCTTGACCAGCGACGCTCGCATAATATGCGCCGGGAACGGTTGGCACTGGAACTCCTTTTTCCGTTGGTCCCGGGTAGCCAGGTGCAGCCACGACCACGCCTAAATACGTTGACCCGGTTTGCCAGTTGACCACCGGCTGGCGGTGCGCTAGTAAATCAACGATTACTTGGTAGAAGTCCCCGTCCAATTGCGGTAACAGTACTTGGGCTTCCGGATCGCCTAACCGCAAGTTGTACTCAATGACTTGCGGTCCCGCCGGCGTTAGAATGCCACCCACGTAAATGACGCCTTCAAAACTCAAGCCATCCGCTTTTAAACCGGCCATGGTCGGTTCAACAATCGTCTGAATGGTCTGCTGAATAATCGCTGGGGTAATTTGTGGAACGGGCGAATAGGCCCCCATTCCCCCAGTATTAGGCCCCTGATCATCATCTTTGAGCCGTTTATGGTCCTGCGCCGTCGGTAATAGAACGTAGTGGTCCCCACCAACCAAAACCATTTGTGAAAACTCAAAACCGGCCACAAACGCTTCAATCAGTACCGTATCCGTCGTTTCAAACGCACTCGTCAGAGCGGCACTCGCCTGTTCATAACTGGTGGCCACGGTCACACCCTTCCCCGCAGCTAAGCCGTCAACTTTAATCACTTGTGGGATGGGTTGCTCTTGGCTATACGCCAGCGCATCCGCCAAATTATGAAATAACCGGTAATCCGCCGTCGGAATATGGTGGCGCGCCATAAATTCCTTGGCAAAGACCTTTGAACTTTCCAAGCGTGCTGCGGCTTGATGCGGCCCAAACACGGCCAAGCCCGCCGCCTGAAAATAATCCACGATACCAGCGGCAAGGGGTACTTCTGGCCCGACGAAGGTTAGGCCAATCGCATTTTGACGTGCAAATTCAACTAACCCAGAAAAATCCATTTCATCAATTGCAACGGTCTGAATCTGATCCAACGGCATACCGGGATTTCCCGGTGCACAGTAGACCATTTCCACTTGGGGACTCGCCAGCATTGCTTTAGCGATGGCATGTTCCCGACCGCCACTTCCGACAACTAAAACTTTAGCCATGGTTTGCCACCTTTCAATTAATGACGGAAGTGCCGAACACCAGTCGTGACCATGGCAATCCCATAACGGTCAGCCATGGCAACGGAATCTTTATCCCGAATACTGCCACCAGGTTGAACGATTGCCCGAATACCATGTTGCGCAGCGTATTCAACGCAGTCATCCATTGGGAAAAAGGCATCAGAAGCTAAAATTGCATTTTCATAACCCGGTTTGCTCATTGCTTTTTCAATCGCAATCTTGGTTGAATCGATCCGGTTCATCTGACCAGAACCAACTCCTAAGGTCCGGTCAGCGGTCGTCACAACAATGGCGTTACTCTTGACGTGTTTAACGACTTGCTGGCCAAACGCCAAAGCGCGGAGTTGTTCTTCCGTTGGTTGAGTCTTCGTGACCACGGTGAAGTCCGCGGGCGTTTCAAACGCGTTGTCTACTTCTTGGCGTAACATCCCGCCACCCACAGAAATGGTTTCAAACTTGTCCGCAGTGTGTGCTTGGTCAAAATCGACCGTCATTAAACGGAGGTTCTTCTTTTTGGCCAATACGGCAAAGGCGTCGTCGTCAAAACTTGGCGCGATAATGATTTCCAAGAAGAGTTCGTGCATCTTTTCCGCCGTTGCTAAGTCAACTGGACGGTTCGACGCAATGATTCCACCAAAGATGGAAATTGAATCCGCCGCGTAAGCTTTATCCCAGGCCGCTTCAATCGTATCGCCTAAACCGACACCACACGGGTTCATGTGCTTCATTGCAACGATTGCGGGTTGGTCGTATTCACTGACCATCCGTAATGCTGCGTCCGCGTCTTTAATGTTGTTATAAGAAAGTTCCTTACCGTGCGACTGTTTGGCCGCCGTAATGGAGAAAGTGGTTGGCAAGGCGTTTTCGTAGAAGGCCGCTTGTTGGTGGCTATTTTCACCGTAACGCAGTGACTGCTTCTTATCGTAAGTGAGTGTCAACTTGTCGGGGAATTCTTCCGTCGTTAAATATTGGGCAATCAACGCGTCATACGCTGCAGTGTGTTGGAACACTTTTGCAGCTAAGCGTTTCCGCAATTCAGGCGTCACGTCATCATCTTGCAAGTCCACTAAGATTTGATCATAATCAGCGGGATCAACGATTGGTAAAACAGCTGCAAAGTTTTTAGCTGCGGAACGTAACATCGATGGTCCACCAATATCGATCTGTTCGATGGCATCGGCTTGGGTCACATCTGGTTTTTGAATCGTTTCCTTGAATGGATAAAGGTTAACAACGACCATGTCGATTGGGGTAATGCCCGCTTCTTTTAATTGTGCCATGTGTGCAGGTAAATCTCGGCGTGCTAACAAGCCTGCATGAACCTTGGGATGCAAGGTCTTAACCCGACCGTCGAGCATTTCAGGAAATCCCGTGACTTCTTCAATTCCAATCACGGGAATGCCCGCAGCTTCCAGCGCCTTCTTAGTCCCACCAGTCGAAACCAGTTCGTAATCTAACGCCACTAAGCCCTTTGCGAAATCGGTCAAACCTTGTTTATCAGAAACACTTAACAATGCACGTTTTGTCATCTTAAATAGCTCCTTTAGTTATGAGTGTTTGTAGCACGTCGGGATAAAATTGATGTTCACAATCATGGATTCTAGTTGCTAAAGTATCCACCGTATCATTAGGTAAAACGGGTACGGCTCGTTGTTCAATAATCTGACCAGTATCAATACCAGCGTCAATATAGTGAATCGTTACACCGGTCTCACTGACCCCCGCAGCAAACGCATCTTCAATCCCGTGTCGGCCTGGAAAATGGGGTAACAAGGCCGGGTGGATGTTGATGATTTTATGCGGATACGCGTTCAATAGCGTTGGCCCAATAATTCGCATGTAGCCCGCTAATAGGACGGCTTCAATTTGATGTGCCTGCAACGCAGTTAAAATAATGTCTTCCGCCGCAGCCTTATTCTGGTAGTCACGAAAATTCACAATCAAGACGGGCACGTTGACCGCCTGCGCTTTTTGGATAACCGGCGCATCGGGCTGATCACAAACTAGCAACGCCACCGTAACTGGTAACTGTCGCGTCGTAATCGCTTGGTGTAACGCATCAAAGTTAGTTCCCGTCCCTGAAGCAAAAATCGCAATTCTTTTAGTCATGGGTTGCCTCCTGGAAAACCACGGGATCCGTTCCCGGTGCCACGGTCCCTACTTGGTAAGCCGGTTGATCATTCGCGGCAAGACTAGCGGTAACGGCCGCCACGTTTTCAGGATGAACGATCAAGACCATGCCTAATCCTAAGTTAAACGTTGACCGCACGTCGCTTTCAGTTAATTGTCCGAGTTGAGCGAGGAGTGGCATGATTGGTGGCACTGGCCAACTGCCCTCGTCAAACGTGGCACTTAAGCCTTGCGGTAAGGCCCGCGCCACGTTTTCAATCAAGCCACCACCCGTAATGTGGGCAATGCTAGCCACCGTTTTTCCTTTCAAAAGTGGCGCTACGGCGTCAACGTAAATTTTCGTTGGGCGTAAGAGTTCCGTTTGTAAATCGTGACCCAGTTCGTCAAAGACGTGGTCCAAAGCAAACTGGTGCTGTTTGAATAAAATGTCGCGCACGAGACTGAACCCGTTGGAATGTAGCCCGTTAGAAGGCAAGCCAATCAGCACATCGTCCGCCCGCACATTTTCAGGCTTAAGGAGGGCTTGTCGATCAGCGATTCCCACCGCAAAGCCCGCTAGGTCATAGTGTTCATCGCCGTACATGTCGGGCATTTCTGCCGTTTCTCCACCAATCAATTGGGTATGAGCCTGCTGACAACCCATAACCACACCCGCGAGGATATCCTTCACGCGCGCCTGGTCCGTGTGCCCCAGGCCTAAATAATCGAGGAAAAACTGTGGTAACGCGCCTTGCGCTAAGATGTCGTTCACACACATGGCCACTAGGTCAATCCCAATCGTCGTATGTTGATTGGCCGCAATCGCAACCAACAACTTCGTGCCAACACCATCCGTTCCCGCAACTAAAACGGGATCGTTAGCCACGCTCGCCGCACTAAGTGGAAATAAACCGCCAAAGGCACCCAGTTGCGCGTTACCGCTCATTTTCTTGACCGTTTTTAAAACTTCGTAGCCGGCATTAATGTCGACACCCGCTTTTTTATACGCATCACTCACTGGATCACCCCTTATTCGCTTGTAGTTGTTTAATCTCTTCGTCGTATTCAGTTTGATAATCGTATAACGGCGTTGGGTAATCGCCATTGAAATAGGCCATACATAGCCCACCATACGGTGCATCCACCTTCAAACCAACCGCGTCGATCACACCTTGTTCACTCAGAAATCCGAGTGAGTCGGCGCCAAACGTCCGACACATCTCTGGTAACGTCTCCTGCGCCGCAATCAATTCCCGGGTCGTTTGAATATCGATGCCATAAAAGCAAGGATAGCGAAGTGGTGGTGACGCAATCCGCAGGTGAACGGACTTCGCGCCCGCATCCTTCAAGAGTTTGACGATGCGCTTACTAGTCGTTCCCCGCACGATCGAATCATCGATCAGGACGACCCGCTTACCATCGACCACCCCTTTAACGGCGGAGAGCTTCATCCGCACCCCTTGCTCACGTAAGGCTTGGGTCGGTTGAATAAACGTCCGTGACGAGTATTGATTTTTGATCAAGCCCATTTCATAAGGTAACCCGCTGGCTTCAGCGTAACCGGTCGCTGCGGATAATGATGAATTAGGCACACCGACCACGATGTCCGCATCCACTGGCTGTTCTTTCGCGAGCTGTGCGCCCATCCGTTTACGAGCAGAATGCACGTTTACACCGTGAATGTTGGAATCTGGGCGGGCAAAGTAGATGTATTCCATGGAACAAATGGCTAACTGGGTATCAGTGGTGTAATGGTCAATCGTCAAGCCATTATCGTCAATCGTCAGTAATTCTCCCGGTTGAACGTCTTGGATGAACGTTGCGCCAATGGCATCGAGCGCACACGTCTCACTACAAACCACGTAACCACCCGTTGGTAACTGTCCCACCACTAGTGGGCGTAAGCCGTTCGGATCCAGTGCCGCAAACAAGCGGTCGTTGGTTAGGAGTAAGTAGGCGAACCCACCGTGAATCTGACGTAAAGCGTCCTTGATCTGATCCGTTAAGGTTGCCGCGGGACTCCGGCGAATTAAATGCATCAAGATCTCACTGTCGGAGCTAGCGTGAAAAATTGCGCCGTTCATTTCTAACCGGTGTCGTAACGTGATCGCATTTGTCAGGTTACCGTTATGTGCTAACGCAAACTGGCAGTCGCTGAAGTTAAACCCGAGTGGCTGAATATTTTCAAGGCCATGGTTTCCGGCCGTCGCGTACCGGACGTGCCCAACCGCAGCGGTCCCGTTCAACCGTTCTAATCGACGCGGGTCCCGGAAAACGTCAGCTAGCAATCCCAGACCACGTTCTGACTTCAGAGTCCCATTGTCGTTAGCCGTAATCCCGGCGCCTTCCTGTCCACGATGTTGTAAGGCGTGGAGCCCAAAATAAGTCAGTTGAGCGGCATCTGGTGATCCCCAAACGCCGAACACGCCACACTCTTCATTTAAACTTTTTACTTCAGTAGGCATGGTAAAGCCCCTTCCCAAAGTTGTTTTGCAAAACTGACTGGCAAATCAAAGGTTTGATCACTCGTCTGAACAAATAACCGGTCATCTGCCGTCGTTTGCCCCAAATAAGTGGCGTATGGTTCCATTAAACTTTCAAAGTCCGCACGGTGTTCCGGCGTGACCGAAATCACAAAGCGGGACTGCGTCTCAGAGAAGAAATCCGCGGCGGGAATCTCACTGGTTAGCTTGACCCCAATCCCGTTACCAAAGCAAGATTCGGCAATCGTCGTAATCAGACCGCCCTCAGAAACGTCGTGGGCACTGGCGACTAGCCCTTTTTGAATGGCGCGTAATAATAAGCGCTGGTTTTGATTTTCAGTGACGAGGTCAAAGTCGAATAATTCACCGGCAATGTCGCCCGTCAACATCTTCTGTAATTCACTACCATTGAAGTCCGAACCAGTTTCACCTAAGACATAAACGGCATCGCCAGCGTGCTTGAAGTCTTGCGTCGTAATGTCTTTTTGATGCTTGATTAGGCCAACCATTCCAATCATTGGTGTCGGATAAATTGGTTCACCATTGGATTCATTGTTCAACGAAACGTTTCCTGAAATAACGGGTGTGTTGAACAACTGGCAAGCACGGGCAATGCCCATGGCCGATTCATCGAGGTCGTAGAACTGGTCGGGTTTTTCTGGATTACCGTAATTCAAGCAGTCCGTAATCCCTAGTGGTAGCCCGCCAGAAGCAACGATATTACGCGCTGCTTCCGCAACGGCAATTTCCCCACCGACCCGTGGATTCAAGTACAGGTAACGGCCATTAACATCGGTCGTCACAGCTAACGCCTTATCCGTGTGGCGAATACGAATGACCCCAGCGTCCGATCCCGGTTTCACAACGGTATTCGTCTGCACCTGTGAGTCGTAAGTTTCGTATAAAGATTTTTTAGACGCAATCGTCGGCTGCTGTAGCATCTTTTTCAACGTGCCAGTGGCATCCACAATGCGTGGCATGAACTGGTGATGGCTCTGATGGTTCAACCGGACTGGCCGTTTTTTATCCCGCTGGTAAACGGGCGCCTTCGTTGCTAACGCGTCGACTGGAACATCCGCGACTAGCTTGCCGTGATGGAATAACTGGTATTGGTGCCCATCCGTTACTTTTCCAATCGTGACAGCATCTAAACCGTACTTTTCAAAGACTTTATAAATTTCAGCTTCGGCACCAGCTTTAACACATAACAACATCCGTTCCTGTGATTCGGATAACATCAGTTCAAACGGCGTCATCCCGGCTTCCCTTTGTGGTACCAAATCAAGATTCAATTCCAAACCGCTACCAGCTTTAGAAGCCATTTCAGCGGATGATGACACTAATCCCGCAGCACCCATGTCTTGAATTCCGACCAAGATATCACGATGGTCATGAATCACTTCTAGGCAGGCTTCCATCAATAACTTTTCCATAAAGGGATCGCCAACTTGGACAGCGGAACGTTGCGTATCCTTAGCATCATTAAATTCAGCGGAAGCAAATGACGCCCCGTTAATCCCGTCACGGCCAGTCTTGGCACCGACGTAGATCACGCTGTTACCGAGGCCCGTTGCCTGCCCTTTTTGAATATCTTTTTGATTTAGAATCCCCACACACATCGCGTTGACTAACGGATTCTTATCGTAACTTGCGTCAAAGACGGTATCGCCACCAATGGTTGGAATGCCGATACAGTTCCCATAACCCCCGATCCCAGCCACCACTTGTGAGATCAAATACTTGGTATGGGCATCGTCGGGTTCACCAAACCGTAAACTATCAAGTAACGCAATGGGACGCGCGCCCATTGAGAAAATGTCGCGGATAATGCCACCAACCCCGGTTGCAGCCCCTTCATAAGGTTCTACAGCTGACGGATGATTATGACTTTCCGCTTTAAAAACAACGGCCTGTCCATCACCAATATCAATAATCCCAGCGCCTTCACCAGGGCCCTCTAAAACTTGTTCACCCTGCGTCCAAAACTTCTTCAAGACGGGCTTGGAATTCTTGTAGGAGCAATGTTCGCTCCACATGCCAGAAAACAATCCAGCTTCCGTATAATTTGGTAACCGGCCAAGAACGTCATCCGTTAATAACTGGTATTCCGCATCCGTTAAGCCCCAATCACGATACGCCTTGGTATCACGTAGTTGCGTGGGCGTTAATTCAGTTTGCTTAAGCATGGGTGACCTCCTTATTAGCGGCAATCAGTGATTGGAAGATACCTAGACCATCAGTTGAACCAAGAATCGCTTCAACGGCCCGTTCTGGATGGGGCATCATCCCAAGTACGTTACCAGCTTGGTTCATCACACCCGCAATGTTAGCGGTGCTTCCGTTCGGATTATCAACGTATTCAAAGATGATCTGGTTGTGTTCCTGCAACGATGCTAACGTTGCGTCGTCACAGTAGTAGTTGCCTTCACCGTGTGCGATTGGCAACTGAATATGAGCTTGCGCTGCGTAGGCACTAGAGAATTGGGTCTGGTTATTCTTAACGATCAGTTCACTCGTTTTACAGATGAATTTCGAAGACCGGTTCGCTTGGAGCGCACCTGGTAATAGGCCCGCTTCAGTCAAAATTTGAAAGCCATTGCAGATTCCCATCACGGGTTTTCCAGCAGCGGCAAATGCTTTAACCGCAGTCATGACTGGGGAAAAGCGTGCAATCGCGCCACTCCGCAAGTAGTCACCGTACGAAAAACCACCGGGTAAAATAACTGCGTCGTAACCAGTCAAAGTCGTTGTATCAGCGGAAACTAGGTCCGCTTCCATCTTTAAAATATCCCGTAACGCGTTGACCATGTCGTAGTCACAGTTGGAACCGGGAAATACAGGTACGGCAAATTTCATGGCTATAATGCCTCCATCTCGGTAATTTCGTAGCGGTAAGTTTCCATATTAACGTTTGCTAACAACTGATCACACATTTCGTCAACTTCCGTGGCTACTGGCCGCTTGTCGGCGTGCATTTTAACTTCAAAGTACTTCCCTAATTCAACTTCATCCACGTTGGTATAGCCTAGCCGGTGCAAAGCATCGTGGACGGCTTCACCCTTAGGATCAAGAATGGATTGCTTGTAGGTCACATAAATTTTTACTAAGTACATTATTGTTGGCCCCCTTCAACGGTCGCTAAACGCTTCAAAACTTCTTGGTAAACAGTTGTTAAATCACCCAAGTTCTTACGAAAGACGTCTTTATCCAATGATTGGTGAGTGGTTTTATCCACCAACCGGCAACTATCAGGTGAAATTTCATCAGCTAACAAGACGTGGCCGTCCGCCGTTAACCCAAACTCGATTTTAAAATCAACGAGTTGGACGTTCATCTCATCAAAGATTGTTTGCAACCGCGTATTAACTAACAATGCCTGACGCTTCATTTCGGCAACGGTCGACTCATCCGCAACTTGCAGTGCGGCGACTTGTGAATCGTTAATAAAGGGATCATCCAAGGCATCACTCTTGTAAAAGAATTCTAAGACTGGTCGGTCAAAAGTCATTAAGTGGGGAGCGGCAAACTTGCGTTCAAAACTACCAGACGCAGCGTTACGTACAACGGTTTCCAGTGGAATCATTTTGACCCGGCGCACCAGTTGCACGTGGTCGGAAAGTTGTTCAATGAAGTGATTTGGAATACCATGCTTGGCAAGGTCCATGAAAATCAAACTAGAGATTCGGTTATTCAATAACCCCTTCTCGTCCACGGCGACCTTCCGTTTGCCATTTAACGCAGTGGCTTGATCCAAGTATTCCACCCATAAAACTTCTGGATCATCAGTTGCATACATTTCTTTTGCTTTCCCGGTATATAATAATTCGCCCTTTTTAAACGTCGTTGTCATGCCTATTGTTCTCCCTTCAAGAGATCCAAAGATGCTAGTGCCAAATCAATATTTTGATTCAAAACGGTTACGTGTCCCATCTTACGTTGCGGTTTGATCTCCGCTTTCCCATAGTCGTGAAAATGCCACTCGGGATGGTCCACTAAGTGTTTGCGGGCCACCGTCAAATCCGTGCCTAACAAGTTCCGCATTACGGCCGGCGTCGTTTGCACAACGGCCGGAATTGGTAACCCACAAATACTCCGAATGTGCGCCTCAAATTGTGAAATATTGCAGGCTTCAATCGTATAATGACCAGAATTATGTGGTCGGGGCGCTAATTCATTAACGAGTAACGTATCATCCGGTAGGACAAAGAACTCGATGCCCAAAACGCCACGTAATTCGAGTGCTTCCGCAATTGATACGGCAATTTTGCGGGCCGCTGCGTGAACCTTGGGCCGGACGTTTGCCGGGGCAATCGTGGTGTGTAAAATATGATGTTGGTGTCGATTTTCAACTAAGGGGAACGTGGTTACGACACCACTAGCGCTACGAGTGACCATGATTGAGACTTCCAGTTGGAACTCCTGACGCGCTTCTAAAATACATGGATGTTGTATGAGTGCTGTAGCTGCTGGCGTGACAACTGGTTGGTTCAGGTCCGTCTGACCATGTCCATCGTAGCCGCCCGTCACCGTTTTAAGAATGGCCGGTGTGCCGACCCGGTTTAAAGCATAATTTAAGGATTGTTGATCGTGGACCGGGGCAAATGCCGTGACCGGAATACCGTGATCGTGTAAGAATTGTTTTTCGTTTAACCGGTTTCCGGTTATATGTAATAACGCGGTCCCCTGAGGTAATTGTGCAAATTGTTGGGCAGCTTCTAACGCTGCTTCATCAACATTTTCAAATTCATAGGTCAAGACATCGCTACGCTTTGCAAGGGTCATCAGCGCATCCTGGTCTTGGTAATCCGCTATGATTTGAAAATCTGAAACTTGAGCTGCCGGTGCTTGGGGCGTCGGGTCTAATACCCCAACGTGGTACCCCATCGCCTTGGCACTCAAAGCCATCATTTGACCGAGTTGACCACCGCCAACGATGCCGATCGTGGCTGGCGGTAAAATTGGTTGCCTAAAATTGGCGTTCACTTTGTTCAGCCTCCTGCCGTTGTTGGTCGCGAAAGTCGCTGACTGCACGTTGAATTCGTTGGTCCTGCAAGCCAAGAATTTGTGCGGCCATCAACGCCGCATTCTTAGCACCAGCCTCACCGATTGCCATCGTCGCTACTGGGACACCACCTGGCATCTGGACAATTGAAAGTAATGAATCGACACCATTCAGCGCCCGGGTCTTAATCGGCACACCAATGACGGGTAAAACCGTATTCGCTGCCAGCATCCCTGGTAAATGGGCCGCACCCCCGGCGCCCGCAATAATGACTTGAAGGCCATTTTGCACTGCGTTTTCACCGTATTCCTGTAACGTTTGCGGCATCCGGTGCGCCGAAATAACATGCCGTTCGTACGTAATTCCCATTGCTTCCAGTTGCTTGGCCGCCACCTGCATGGTCGGCCAATCGGAAATCGAACCCATGATCAAACCAACTTTTGCCATCTCGATCCCTCTTTCCTTGTTTTCACCCATAGTTTAGCAACCATCGTTCGGCCTGTCAACGAATTTCTTAACTTTATCGATAAATTAACTTTTAATCGTTCGTGTTTTTAGCTGAGAATATTAATCTTATTAACCAACAATCAAAGGCTAAACGGTTGACTAGCAAAGAAATATCGGCCTATCGTTATCTGCTGGCGGATAACTAAAACAATTAGTCTATAAATATATTTATGAAGCGAAATACGAACATTGTCTCAGCACTGATTTACTAGACTTCCAACCAGCAAGCAAAAAAAAGCCACCCGCAATTTGCTATAGTCCCCTTAAGGTTGACAGATGAAAAACAATAATTCATCTATCAATGCTTAAGGGGATTTTATTATGCCTAGAACTAGATTTACACCTGAAGAAAAGTTAGCAATTATCATAGGTTTATC